>JAGQRJ010000448.1 GCA_020425635.1 Planctomycetota bacterium
GAACCCCTCCAGCGCCACGCAGCCAACCAGCCAGTGCCTCGAGATCCCGAAGGAACGTCTATCGAAGAACACGTTTGACAAGAGTGGCCTCATAGAAGGGGCGAAGCTTGCCTTCGCCCGTGCCTTCGTTCGTCCCTGCGCAGGGCTGCCTTAGGGCTTGTAGACGGCGCCCGCGAACAGGATCGAGCCGGTGGCGTGCTCCTGGATCACGAACGCGAAGGGGCGGTCGCAGCGGAGCGTCTTGACCTCGGACAAGGACTCGGCCTTCATTTCGACGGCGGTGGCGGCCGCGGCCTCGGTGCCCTCCTCGTTGACCTCGACCACGGTCTCGTGCAGGACCCGGCTCATGACGAGCTCGTCGCCTCGCTCGGCCATGGGGCTGAAGTCGGCCTCCTGGAAGTCGAAGGCGCGCACGATCCCGAGCGCCTCGAGGGCGGTGTTCAGGTTGACCTTGCAGCTCAGGCGGAAGCGCGGGAGCGAGACCTCGACCTCGCGCTTCCGCGCCTTCTGGGACCACTCGCTGAGGAGCTTCGGGGTCAGCCCTTCGATCAACGCGGGCAGCCCGGCGACGTCCTTGGGCAGCGCGATCCACATGCTCGCGCCTCCGCCCTCGCCGTAGGGCAACTGGACGACCGAGACGTCCTCGCCGAAGACGCAGGGGAAGTGCGCGGTCTGTGACATGAGCTGGACCTCCTGCTTGCCGCCGTCGTGCAGGGTGAACGCGGCGGGGTGGGTGAGGCCGGCCTCGAAGGGCTTGGTCCAGCTGCCCTTGAAGTAGACCGCGTTGATCAGATACAGCGCGGCATCGGGCGGGATCTGGTCGATCAGCGCCGGGATCATGCCCTCGGTGGCCTCGCCGACCCAGCCGTTGATCACACCGAGGGTCGCCGGGTCGCTGAAGTCGACCGCGCGGGCCTCGGCCTGGAAGTCCCGCCGCACGACCTCGGCGAACCCAGGCAGCAGCGCGCCGCTGCGCTCCGACGACCACACCGAGTTGGCGATCCGCAGGGTCGCGTCCTTGGAGCCGAGCAGCTTGCCCAGCAGCGCGCGGTTGCCCTCGCCGAGCGCCAGGCCCTCGACCCCCAACGCGCGCAGCAGCTCCGCCTGGGTCTCGCCGGCGGCGCCCAGGGCGGTCATGTGCAGCGCCTGCGCCACGCTCGCCGGGGAGACGCAGGCGTTCTTGCCCGGCTGGTGCAGCCCCCGCAACAGCTTCAGCCCGAAGAGGTCGTTGGCGCGCGCCAGCGCCTCCGGCGCAGCCGCCTCCTCGCCCCCGGCGACGGCGCTCAGCCCCACCAGCAAGCCTGCGAACAACGATCCATGCATTGCCTTGCGCACCCGAACCTCCTCGGTCGTGCTGACCCACTCGAATCCGGCTTCGACGCTCGACCGCCCCGATCGGTTCCCACGCCTCGGCTTCGAAGTCGGTCCGGCTGACCTCGGGCGGGGGTAAACCCCGCCCCTACACAGGTTGGCGTCGGGCTCGCGCCGCGCCGAACCACCGCGCGCCCGAGGAACGCGGGCCGACGCGGGGGTCTCGCGCCGCGCCGAACCACCGCGCGCCCGAGGAACGCGGGCCGACGCGGGTGCCTCGGGGTCCGGGCCGAGGCGAGCTCGGCCCCTACGGGGCGTTTCGCACGATCGGTCCCGCGCAGCGTTTCGAGGCGCTCCCTCCCCTACCCCAGCTCGGCCTCGAGCTCGCGCACGGCGTCCGCGGCCCCCTCGGCGCCCTCCTCCCGCGCCCAGCGGTAGAGCCGCAGCGCCTTGCGCGGGCGACGCAGCGC
>JAGQRJ010000449.1 GCA_020425635.1 Planctomycetota bacterium
CAGGCCGCTCTTCCTCCGCGCCTTCGACACCTCGGCCTACGAGGGCGACGTCGCCGCCTTCCTCGACTGGCACCGCCGCCTGCTCGAGACCGAGCGGGCCCTGCGCCAGGGCGTCGGCGTGACCCAGGCCCAGCGGCTCGAGGCCGACCGCGCGCGCTTCCAAGCCGGGCTGCCCCGGGTGCTCGCGCGGATCGAGGCCCGCCTGCCCCGGGAGGAGCGCGCCGACTTCGCGCTCCTGCGCTCGGACTACGGCGACCTCCTGGGGCGGCTCGAGCTCGAGCGGCTCTCCGAGCTCGGCCAGACCCTCCGCCGCGAATACTGCGCGCGCTCGGCGCTCGCGGCCTACAAGCAGGCCGCCGCGCCCCTGCTCGAGGTCGGACCGTGGAGCGAGGCCCTCGACGACGCCTTGCACGACCAGGACCAGGACGCGCTGCGGGAGGTCCGCGCCTCGGGGGAGCAGCTCGGGACCGCGGTGGCCGAGGGCCTGGCGGCCTTCGCCCGCTTCCGCCCCGCCGAAGAGCAGACCGAGCTCGGCCGCCTGGCGAGCCCCCTGCTCGCCGGGCTGCGAGGCGACGACCTCGACCCCAAGGCCCTGCGCGCGCACGCCCGCGAGCTCGAGCTGGCCCTCGACGCCGCGGTCGACCTGCCCGTCCCCGGGCGCGCCCAGGTCCTCCCGCCGGTGACCGCGTTCCCCGCGTTCCGCCACCTCTCGGCGGTCGACGTCGGGTTCATGGTGTTCTACCTGCTGCTCAGCGCCCTGTGGCTCGGCGCGCGGGTGACCCGCGACTGGAGCTCCAGCGTCCGCGTCCTCGCCTTGCTGGTGCCGAGCCTCGTCGCGGCGGGGCTGTTCCGGGCGGCCTTCCCGCCGACCTTCCCGCCGGGCGACAGCTTCTA
This sequence comes from Planctomycetota bacterium, assembly GCA_020425635.1. GTDB lineage: Bacteria > Planctomycetota > J058 > J058 > J058 > JAGQRJ01. The sequence goes on from JAGQRJ010000449.1 coordinate 895, forward strand.
CAAGGGCCTCGCGATCGAGGTCGGGCGCGACGACACCGGCACCAGCGCCGTGGTCTTCCCGCCGGTGCCCTTCGGCGAGAACGAGAACATTTACCAGGACCGCCACACCCCGCCCGCGCTGTGGGAGGGCGTGCAGCTCGGCGCCTGGGCCAAGGCGGTCGAGGTCGCCCGGGCCGCGGGGCAGCCGGCCGAAGACGTCCCCCGTCCGCCCTGCGCGCGGCGCTTCCAGGAGCCCGGCGAGGCGCCGCTGACCCCCAACGACGTCCGCGAGCGCTGGAGCAGGCTGCGCAGCCACTGGCTGGGCACCGACGGCAACGGGCGCGACGTGCTCGCGCGCCTGATCATGGGCTCGCGGGTCTCGCTCTCGGTGGGCTTCGTCTCGGTCGCGATCTACCTGTTCATCGGGATCGTGCTCGGCGCGATCTCGGGCTACTTCCGCGGCTGGGTCGACATCGTGATCTCGCGCTTCACCGAGATCGTGATCTGCTTCCCCCGCCTGCCCCTGATCATCGCGGTCATGGCCCTGTTCGATAAGCCCTCGATCTTCTACATCATGGCGATCATCGGGCTCACGAGCTGGACCGAGGTCATGCGCCTGGTGCGCGCGGAGTTCCTCCGCCTGGGCGGGCTCGACTTCGTCGCCGCGGCGCGCTCCCAAGGCCTGGGCTCGACCCGGATCCTGTTCCGGCACCTGCTGCCCAACGCCATGGGGCCGGTGTTCGTCGCCGGCGCCTTCGGCGTGGCCGGCGCGATCCTGGTCGAGAGCGCCCTGAGCTTCCTCGGCTTCGGCGTCCCGCCTCCCCAAGCCAGCTGGGGGTCCGTGCTGCACGACTCCCGCGGTCAGGAGCAGGTCCTGTGGTGGGTCACGATCTTCCCAGGGCTCCTGATCTTCGTTACCGTCACCGCCTACAACCTGGTGGGAGAGGGGCTGCGCGACGCCCTCGACCCCCGTCTCCGACAGTAAGGTCGCATTCATGGCCAGCGACGCCCCAACCGCGACGGAAACGCTGCTCGAGCTGCGTGACCTCCGCACCTACTTCGACACAGACCGCGGCACCGTGAAGGCCGTCGACGGCGTGGACCTCTCGATCGAGAAGGGCAAGACCCTCGGGATCGTGGGGGAATCGGGCTGCGGCAAGAGCGTGACCGCCTACTCGATCATGCGCTTGATCCCCGACCCGCCTGGGCGGATCGCCGGCGGGCAGATCCTGTTCGACGGGAAGGACATCGCCTCCCTCGACGAGGCGGGCATGCGCAAGATCCGCGGGAACCGGATCTCCATGATCTTCCAGGAGCCCATGACCTCGCTCAACCCGGTCTACACCGTGGGCGATCAGATCGCCGAGGCGATCGTGCTCCACCAGAAGAAGGAGCCGGACGAGGCCTGGGCGCTGGCCCTCGACATGCTGAAGCAGGTCGGGATCCCCGCCGCCGAGGAGCGGATCCACAACTACCCGCACGAAATGTCGGGCGGCATGAAGCAGCGGGTCATGATCGCCATGGCGCTGGTCTGCCGGCCCGCGCTCTTGATCGCCGACGAGCCGACGACCGCGCTGGACGTCACGATCCAGGCCCAGATCCTGGACATCCTCCGCCGGCTGCAGGCCGAGATCGGCATGTCGATCTGGTTCATCACCCACGACCTGGGGGTGGTCGCGGAGATGGCCCACGAGGTCGCGGTGATGTACTGCGGCAAGGTGATCGAGCGCGCCGACGTGAAGACGCTCTACAAGAAGCCCCGTCACCCCTACACCCTGGGGCTGTTCAAGTCGCTGCCCCAGGGGGTTCACCAGCGGGGCAAGCGCCTGGACACGATCGAGGGTCAGGTGCCCAACCCCCTGGACTTGCCCACCGGCTGCCGCTTCGCCCCCCGCTGCGCCCACGCGATCGACGACTGCAAGCGCGCGGAGCCCAAGCTGCACCCCTGCGAGGAGGGGCACCTCGTCGCCTGCCTGCGCGTCGAGCGAGGAGAGATCTAATGAACAAGGCCAGCGCGCCCCTGCTCCGCGTCAAGAACCTGAAGAAGTACTTCCCGATCCGGGCGGGGCTGTTCGGGAAGGTGCGGGACTACGTCAAGGCGGTCGACGGCGTGAGCTTCGACCTCGCGCCCGGCGAGACCCTCGGGCTCGTGGGCGAGTCGGGCTGCGGCAAGACCACGGTCGGGCGCTCGATCCTGCGCCTGATCGAGCCGACCGGCGGCGACGTGCAGTTCGCCGGGCACGACCTGATGCGGATCAGCAACCACGAGCTGCGCAACCTGCGCCGCGAGATGCAGATCATCTTCCAGGACCCCTACTCGTCGCTGAACCCGCGCATGACCGTCGAGCAGATCATCGGCGAGGCCATGACCGTGCACGGGATCGCGCGCGGCGAAGACCGTCGGCGCCGCGTGGGCGAGCTCCTCGAGCGCTGCGGGCTGAGCTCGCGCGCCATGGGGCGCTACCCCCACGAGTTCTCCGGCGGTCAGCGGCAGCGCGTGGGGATCGCCCGCGCCCTGGCGCTGAGCCCGAAGTTCATCGTGTGCGACGAGGCGGTGAGCGCGCTCGACGTCTCGATTCAGGCCCAGGTGATCAACCTGCTCATGGACATTCAGGAGGAGCGCGGGCTGTCCTACCTGTTCATCGCCCACGACCTCTCGGTGGTCGAGCACATCTCGACCCGGGTCGCGGTGATGTACCTCGGGCACGTGGCCGAGCTCGCGACCAGCGGGACGCTCTACGAGAACCCGCTGCACCCCTACACCCGGGCGCTGTTGAGCGCGGTCCCGCTCCCGGACCCCGAGCGCGCCCACGAGCGGATCATCCTCGAGGGCGATCCGCCCACGCCGATCAACCCCCCGTCGGGCTGCGTGTTCCACCCGCGCTGCTGGCTGGCGGAGCCGCGCTGCAAGACCGAGGTCCCCGAGCTGCGCGACCTGGGAGGCGGGCACATCGTGGCCTGCCACCTGGTCGACGCCCAGTCCCAGAGCCTGGTCAAGGACGGCAAGGTGATCCCCCCGGGCAGCGGCAAGCGCCTGCCCACCGCGGACGAGGGGCCCGCGACGATCACCGTCGAGGAGGCGGCGGCCGACGAGCCCGAGGCCACGAGCGCCGAGGACGCCGACGCGGCCCAGGACGCCGACGCGACCAAGGACGCCGACGCGACCTAGGGGCGCCGCGGGCGGCCTCGGTCGCCCTCGCCCCGCGGGTTCGACCGCCCCACGATGCGTGCCCTCGTCACAGGAGCCACGGGCTTCATCGGCAGCCACGTCGCCCGCGCGCTCCTCGAGGCCGGCTGGGAGGTGCGCGGACTGCGCCGGAGCAGCGCGCCTCCCTGGCAGCTGACCGGACCGGAGCCCGAGTGGTTCACGGGCGACCTCGGCGACCTCGACTCGCTGCGGCGCGCGGTGGCCGGCTGCGACGCCGTGTTCCACGTCGCCGGGCACTACGCGCTGTGGGCCCCCGACGAGGAGGTCTTCGAGGCGGTCAACGTGCAAGGCACGCGCAACGTGCTCCTCGTCGCGCGCGAGGCCGAGGTGCAGCGCGTGGTCTACACGAGCTCGGTCGCCTGCGTCGGCGCCGCCCCCCCCGGCGGCCTCGCCGACGAGGACACCCCCGTCGCGGAGTCCGAGCTGCGCGGGGGCTACGAGCGCTCCAAGCTCGCCGCCGAGCGCCTGGCGCTGGCGGCGGCGGCGGAGGGTCAGGACGTGGTGGTGGTGAACCCGGCCTCCACGATCGGGCCCGGCGACATCAAGCCGACCCCCACGGGCAAGATCGTGCTCGACTTCATCGAGGGCCGGATCCCCTTCTACCTCGACACCGGGCTCAACTTCGTCGACGTGCGGGACGTGGCCGCCGGGCACCTCCTCGCCTGGGAGCGGGGGGTCTCGGGGAGGCGCTACATCCTCGGCCACCCGGCGGGGAACCTCAGCCTCCGCGACTTCCTCGGCGTCGTCGGCCGGGCCGCCGGCCGCCGGCCGCCGCGGCTGCGGATCCCCTACTCGCTGGCCTGGGTCGCGGGCCTGAGCAGCACCTTCCTCGCCGACCGCGTGACCGGGCGCCCGCCCGCCGTGCCCCTCGTCGGCGTGCAGCTCTCCCGCCGCCGCATGGCCTTCGACCCCACCCGCGCGATCACCGAGCTCGGCCTCCAGCACCGCCCGCTCGAGCAGACCGTCGCCGACGCGGTCGCCTGGTTCCGCCAGACGGGCCGCCGCGTCGCCGCGTCGCCGAGCTGAGCGGGACGGGGTCAGTCCGCAGGCGTGAGGCGGATGGGCTTACCCGCCACGCCGCTCCTTCAGTCGCGCCTCGATCTCTTCTTGGACTGTCTCCCAAGGGATGCCGGGCTCCCCGGCGCGAACGCGGTCGAGGCGCTTTCGGAGCTCGGCGGTCCAGGCAGCGTCGACCTCATCCTGCGGCTCGGGTTCACCGTCGAGACTCGCGAGCAAGCCTGCGGCGAGCGCGGCGCGTTCCTTGACGGAGAGCTTCAGGGCTTGATCCAGGACGTTCTGCACGGCTTCGGTCATGCCGTGAGGGTAGCGCGCAGCGATCACTTCGTCACGCCTGGCCCCGGGACGGGAGGCGCCGGAGGCGTCCCCGGTCCCGAGCGCCTCGAGCTCCTGCAGGGCGACGCCCTGAACGAGCCTCAGCGCGCCTCGAGGCGCGCCTCGAGGGCGTCGAGCAGGCGGCGCAGCGACGACTCGGAGCGCCTGCGCGGCGTCGGTCTGGCTCCAACGTACCCAGCCGCCCTTCGACGAGAGCCGTCACGTTTGCTTTCCACGACTTACTGGTCGTGTCCGTCAGCCAAACCTGCGATCGGTGCCTTGCTCCAAAATTTTAACTTGGACTGGTCGCAGACTCTTGTCAACTGATCGGAGTGCCAATTGACGGCATGACCAAAGACACCCACAAGATGCTGGGCGCCAATTGTCAGCCCGCTCTTGCCGACGGCCGTCTCGGTGCGAATCAGGAGACCGTCAAGTTTCAGGGGAACGCCTTGTCCTTCCTTGAAGAGGGTGAGATCGATTTCGCCCTTGGAAACATGTGTAGAGCATTTTGCTGGGACAGCCACGCTCCCCACGTTCAGCCGTTCCTCACACGAAAACTGAGTCGACCAAGTGGTCAAACCTGCAGCACTCGAAGGCTGAAGACTTAGAAAGCGAGTGCCCAACTCCGTCAGATCAGTAGTCGGGATATTGTTGATGCAGGACTCAACGGAAAGAACTATGTGACTTGGGTCGACACCATAGTCCTCCGGAAACGCCCCCAGCGACTCGACTGCACGATCCATAAACAATGGCAGGTCTACTAGTTCTGTGCTGGGCGCCGTCAAGTCGTGGGTGTAGAGGATTTCTGCGGGGAATCTCTGAAGACTCCAGCCCCCCCGCGGATCTTGCAGAATGTACCCTTCCAGGACGTGTCCGCCCCGTGTACGCGCCTGGGACATACTCAGGCGCCAATCCGACATTTCGAGTCGCGAGACGAGATCGAAGAACCTGCCAATACCTCCAGCGTTAGGCAGGGGCCGATCAAACTGAAGAGACGCCACATAGCGGACGGGCTTTAGAATCGCTCCGGGCATTGGTAATGGCTCCCCCAATGATGCTTCTAGTCGCGGAATATTGATCGGCGCATTTGGTCAAGGGACTCGGTGCTTATCCATGCGCGACCGAGCTTCCAGCGACCTGGGAAACTAGCTAGTGAAATGCCTAGAGCTTCGAAAATGATTCCGGCCCTGGGGCTCATGACTACCGAATCTAGTCCACGAGTTGCCGGTCGCAGTCCGTCTGTGCCAGTGACCAAGTCCCGCCACGCCAACTCCCGAGGATCACATACTTCGATGGCTGAGCCCCAAGGAGTGCCCACACAGATCTCAAGATCTGCGTGAGCCCAAACGATTGCGTCCTCTGAGAAGTATCTGCCGACGGTGTAACCGGACTCACTTGCCAGTAGATGAGAGTTGCCAACCCTCATGTCCAGTCGTTCAAGGACGATTCTCCCCGGAGGATCGACACGAATCCTGAGGGCGACCTCTCTGAGTTTCCGCCGCACCGTGATCCTAGAGCCCACTACTTCCGTATCCCACGCCTCCATTGACCCAATCCAGGCGTTTTCCTCAAGTCTGAGTGATACCTGGCCCGAGCTGTCCGAGAACACCGCAGAGATCGACCCCGGCTCTCCCGGTTGCGAACCGGGTCGCACAGTAATCAGATCCTGCCCGTAGTATCGAAACACACTTTGGACGGCCGGCGCGTATAGGAGACTGCCGATTGAGAGTTCGGCGGTTCCGTCGTGGAAATCGATAGGTCCACCAACCGGTGGACCTACTTTTCGAGCCGCCTGCCGGCGCATCGAAGCGTATGCCACTTTCACTGCCTGCTTGGACAGAAACCCATTCGTGACTAGGCCATGGCAGGCCTTGCAGAGACAGCAAATCCGATCAGGATCATGCGACCTCGCCTCTTCGAAGGTGGGGTCGATGTGCTCATACTCGAAAAACGCGTTTCGGCACTTAGGCATCACGCAGCCAAACCAGCAGCGCTTCCGGATCAACCTACGCAGGTCAGCTGGAATGTAGCGACTGAGGCCATATTTGTTGGCTCGAGCGCTCATGAACCGACCATACCTAGCGACCCCGACACGACAAGGTGGTGTCGCGTGGCGCAATCTACGCACCTGGAGGCAGAGGAAATCAAAGACCCGCGAAGCAACCATGCATGACGATCACTGCGAGCTTCCATGAAGCGACGGGCAGAGCTAAGCACCTACGCCGGTGAAAGGCCTATGCTCTTTTACCTCTCGTGCGCCACCGTGATCGTTGTCTCCTCACAAGTCTGCATGTTGCTCCACACCGGAGAGAGGCTCGGTCCGCTCGGGCTTGAGGCAGGTGTCCTCCCCTACGCGTTCTGCGCGTCCAACGCGTTGAGCCTGCGCGAGTGGGTGGCGGGGCTGTGGGCGATCGAGGCCGAGGCGCGGATCCGGGCGGCGCTGGCGTGGCGCGGGTGGGCTCCAAGCTGGCCAGCGAGGGCGGCGTGGCCGCGGTGATCCCCGTGATCGAGGACTGGCTCGCGGAGCCCAGCCCCGGGCTGCTCGAGAGGGCCCGAGCCGGGGCGAACACCTGCGAGATCAACGCGGAAATGGCCGCCATGAACGGGTCGATTGCCCGCGCGCACTTGGACTCGGCGCTCGCGGCTGCCGCGCGCTGTGTGGTCGAGACCCACGACTCCGCCGGCACGCGGGAGAGCTTTGGGCACACCCAAGGCGCCTACGTCCTCACGCCGCACCTCGACGACGCGCCGCCCCGCACCGGCGCCTATCAGGCGGGGAGGGCGGCGGTCGAGGTCAGCGCCGCCCTGCGCCGGGGCGACATGCCCGACCCCGACCCCCCTGCTGCGGACGCTCGTGGGCGCCGCGCTGATCGTGTGGGCGCTCGCTTGAGCGCGGGCTTCGGAACCAGGAACACGGAGGTCCACGAACGTCGCGCGCGCAGGCGTGTCCCGGCTCACCCACAAGGGTGGACCTCGCGCAGCGCTGCAGGGCGGCGACGCCCTGAGCGAGCCTCAGCGCGCCTCGAGGCGCGCCTGGAGGGCGTCGAGCAGGCGGTGCAGGCGACGACTCGGAGCGCCTGCCCGCGCGCGCTCGAGGTCGGCGTGGACCTGCGCCACGGGCTCCCCCTGGGCGGCGTGCAGCTCGGCCTGCGCCCAGAGCAGCGCCGGGCTCGTGGGCGCGTCCGCGAGCAGGCGGGTCAGCTCGGCCTGCGCGCGCGCCGGATCGTCGGCGTGGAAGCGGGCCAGGCAGAGCTCCGCGGCGAAGTCGGGCTCCCCGCCGAAGCCCAACTCGAGCACGCGCTCGAAGGCCTCGAGGGCCGAGGCCCAGGCGCGCTGGCGGGCGAGCGCGATCCCTAGCCCGTAGACGCCGGGCGCGTAGGTGGCGTCGAGTCGGACGGCCTCCCGGAAGCTGGCCTCCGCGGCGGGGTAGTCCTCGAGCCCCAGGTAGGTGTCTCCCAACCCGAAGTGCAGCTGCGCGTCCCCGGGGGCGACGGCCAGCAGCGCGCGGTAGTCCGCGATCGCGTCCGCGTAGCGCTCGGCGTGGCGACGGCTCGTGGCCCGCGCGAAGCGCACCGAGGGGTCCTGGGGGTCGCGGGCGAGCACGGCGTCGGCGGCGGCCGCGGCCTCCTCCCAGCGATCGAGCTTCAGGAGCAAGCCCACGATCTGCCGCTGGCTCGCCAGGTCCTCCGGGGCCAGCGCCAGGGCGCCGCGGTAGGCCTCGAGGGCTTCGGCGTCGAGCCCCTGCGCGGACGCGAACTCGGCGCGCGTCTGTTGCGCGACGTGGGACCGGGGGTGGAGCTCCGCCGCCCGACGGGCGAGGTCGAGGGCCCGGGGCAGGTCCCCGGCTGCGGCGAGGGCGTCGGCGTAGCCCACCAGCGCGTCGAGGTTTCGCGGCTCGGCCTGGAGCACGAGCGCGTAGTCGACGCCGGCCTCCTCCAGCCGCCGCAGGTGCCGGAGCGCGTCGGCGCGCATGACCCGCGCCGCCGCGTGCTCGGGGTCGAGGGCGAGGGCCGCGTCGAGGTCGCCGAGGGCCTCGGCGTAGCGCTCGTCGTAGCGCTTGTTGGCCCCGCGCAGGTAGAGCGCGCGCACCGAGCGCGGGTCCCGCTCGAGGGCGGCGTCGAAGACCTCCTCCGCCGCCCGGCGCTGGAGCTGGTTGGCCAGGCACAGCCCGAGGCTCGTCCGCGCCTCGACGTCGTCGGGGTCCAGGGCCAGGGCGTGCTCGTAGAGCCCTTGGGCGAGGGCGTACTCGTCGTAGTCGCGCAGGGCGTCGCCCAGGGCGACGAGCTGCGCGAAGGGCGACTCGGCGGCCCGCAGCGCCGCCGCGAGCTGGGGGAGGTCTCGCGCCTCCGACGGGCCGACCTGGCGAAGCAGGCGCGCGAGGGCGCCGACGTGGGTCGGCTCGAGCCGCAGCGCGCGCTCGAAGTCGGCGCGGGCCGCGCGCGAGTCGCCGAGCGCCTTGTAGGTGATCCCGCGGCGGAAGGCGGTCTCCGCGTTGGGCGCCGCGGCCAGGCTCTGGGTGTAGAGCGCCAGCGCCTCGGCGTCGCGCCCGAGCTCGAACAGCACGTCGCCGTAGCGGGAGGCGGAGACGCTCCCCAGGGGCTCGAGCCGGGCCGCCTCGGCGTAGAGGGCCGCGGCCTCCTGGAGCTCGCCACGGCGCGCGCGGATCCGCGCGCGGCCGATCAACCCGTGGGCCTGATCGGGGGACTCGCGGCTGAGCTCGACGAACAGGGCCTCGGCCTCGGGGTAGCGCTCGAGCGCGATCAGGCTGTGGCCGATCAGCGCGCGAGGGTCGAGGGCCGTCGGCGCCAGCGCCGAGGCTCGCCGGGCGGCTTCGAGGCAGGCGGCGGGCTCGCTCCGGTCCTGGTGGAAGAACGCCAGGTCCATGAGGTATTCCGCGGTGGGCTGCAGCGCGATCGCCCGCTCGATCACGGCGCGCGCCCGGGCGTCGCGCCGCGACTCCAGCTCGTGGAAGACGGCGTGGAGCACCTCGTGACTCGCCTGGGGATCTGCGCTCGCGCGCTCGAAGTCTGCGCGCGCCCCGCGCTCGTCGCCGATCTTGCGCAGCAGCTCCGCGCGCTGCACGAGGAGCAGTCCGGCCGCGCGGTGCGCCAGGGCCTCGTCGAGCACCGTGCGCGCCTCGCTCGAGCGCCCGAGCCCGTCGAGGGCGGCGGCGCGGAGGCTCGCCGCGTCGACGGGGTCGAGGTTGGGTGTGGCGTCGAGCTCACGCAGCGTGCCCTCGAAGTCTCCCGCAGCGAGGGCCGCGCGCAGTCGCGTCGCGTCGGCGGCGACGGGAGGCGAGCGGCCTTCGGGCGCGTCCACCGGCGCG
>JAGQRJ010000450.1 GCA_020425635.1 Planctomycetota bacterium
GAGGCGCCGTCGCCGAAGCCGGCGCAGGGACCCGTCGTCGAGCCGCCGCAAGCCGATCCGCCGCGGCCCGTCGAGCCTGCGCCTCCCGCGGGCGACGCGCTGGAGCGGCTCGCCGCCGCGGGAGACGCCGAGGGCCTGCGGCGCCTCGCGGAGGACTACCTGCTGGGTCGGGGTGGGAGGCCCAAGGACGTCGCCCGCGCGGTGGAGTGTTTGCGACGCGCGGCCGACGCGGGGGACCTCGTGAGCCTGACCAACCTGGGGGTCTTGCTCGCGCAGGGTCAGGGCGTCGCGCGCGACGACGCGGCCGCCGTCGAGTGCTTTCGGCGCGCGGCAGAGGGCGGCGAGCCGGGCGGGCAGCGGATCTACGCGAACCGCTTGTTCGAAGGGCAAGGGGTGGCGCGGGACGAGGTGGCCGGCGTGCGCTTCGCGCGGCTCGCCGCGGCCTCCGGCGACGCCGCGGCGCATGAGCTGCTGGGCGTGGCCTACCAATACGGTCGCGGGGTCGAGCCCGACCTGCAGCGCGCTGGGGAGCACTTCCTGAGCGCGGCCAAGGGCGGACGAGGGCAGGCTTGCGGCCGCTGGGCGCTGCTCGCCAAGCGCGGGAGCCTGGGGGCTGAGGCCCAGGGGCGCTGGGCGGGGGTCGCCGAGCGCGGGGTCCAGCTCGGCGACGCGGTCTCCATGCGGCTCCTGGCCTACGCCTGCTACGAGGGCGACGGGCGCGCCCCAGACCTGGTCCGGGCGGTCGAACTCTGGACGCAGGCCAGCGACCTCGGCGACGCGATCTCGACCCAGTGCCTCGCCGTCGCCTGCTCGGAGGGCCAGGGGACGCCGCGCGACGAGGCGCGCGCGCGCGCGCTGTTCCGCAAGGCGATCGACCTCGGGAACGTCGCGGCGCTCCACGGGTTGGCGGTGCTGCTGCGCAACGGGCGCGGGGGGCCGCGGGACCTCGCGGGCGCGGCGGCCTGGGAGCAGAAGGCCGCCGAGGCTGGCGACCTGCAGGGCATGGAGGCTTACGGGCAGCACCTCGCGAAGGGGCAGGGCGTCCCGCGGGACCTCGCCGCCGCCGAGGGCTGGTATCGGCGCGCCCACACCGAAGGGCACGCGGGGGCGACTCGCGAGCTCGCGCTCCTGCTCCTGGGCAAGGGCGAAGCGGCGGCGCAGCGGGAGGCGCTCGAGCTGCTCGAGGCGCGCGCGCGCGCGGACGACGGCCACGCGTGCGCGATGTTGGCGGCGGTCTACCGCGGGGTCGCGGGCGAGGTCCCGGCGGATCCCGCGCGCGCTCACGCCTACGCCCAGCGCGCGTCCGACCTCGGCAACCGCTTGGGAGACCTCTACCTGGGGGACGACTTCGCGGTCGGCGGGGTCGTTCCCCAGGACGTGGCGCGCGGGTTCGCGCTCTGGCGCCGCTCCGCGGAGAAAGGGGAGGGCAACGCCTACCGGCGGCTGGGGCAGGCTTACCTGCGCGGGCTCGGGGTCCCGGTCGACCTCGAGCAGGCCCGGACCTGGCTGGAGCGCGGGGTCGCCGCGGGGGACCGCGGCTGTCAGGACTTGCTTCAGGAGCTCGAGGGGCGCTGAGTCGTGCGTACAAGGCAAGACCCCAGGCGGCAACACACCGCCGGGGTCTTACCCGGTGAGTGGATAGGTTTGGGCGGGGGACTTGGACCTACCTACTCGAACAACCGAACCAGGGGAGCTAGAGCACACGCCGCGCCGCAGGCTAAGTCGCCTGGTTCGGTCGGATCAAAGGATGGGGTCGGCAAAAATGGGGTACGGCGCTGGAAAGCGTGCTTGGCAGTCGGGCAGTCTTGGGTAGCCTTGCTCTAAGTCTATTTGAGGCGGTGCCTTGTCGCTAGCGCCTGCGCTTCACCTCGGCGGCGAGCTGGTCGAACATGGTGGCAATGCTGCGGTTGAGGATCGCGTCCTGGATCTTCTTCTTGATGAAGCCCGGGAGGGGCGCGTTGACCTCGATCTCGGCGTCGTAGTCGATCTTGGCGCCGCCGGGGGCCTCGCTGAAGCTCCAGCCGCCCTTGCTCTCGGTGATCAGGGTGCCGCGCACGAAGGTCCAGCGGGTCTTGAGCGCCTCGGCGTCGTGGGCGATCCGCAGGGTGTAGCTGACCTCCTTCACGACCTTCGCGGTGAACTCCACGGTCTGCACGTCGCCCTCGGTCGAGAGCACGCGCACCCGGGTGAAGTCCTTGAAGAAGCGCGGGTAGGAGGGGTAGTCGGTCACGACGTCGAAGAGCTCCTGGGGGGTCACTCCAGGGACGACGGTCTCGCGGGTCACACCGGGCATGGGGGCTCCTCTCCGGACACGAAGGCGCCCCCGCGGAGGGCTCCGCGGGGGCGTTCAGGATACGGGTGCCGCCGTTTAGCTGCTAGTCCGCACTTCTCACCACTCGCTCCGCTCGTGGATTCGAAGTGCGGCCAGCAGTGTTGTTTAAGACAGTGAGACCCGGCCTGCGGCCGGGTACACACTGTCGCTTGCGCCTCGCTCGCGGCTGCAGAGCCGCCGACTCGCTCCGGCGCAGCCCGCCTGCTTCGCAGGCGGCTACCCCGCAAACTCACCACTTCGTGGTGAGCTTTGCGGGCTAGCGCCGGTGGGCGTCGGCGCAGGCGCAGGGGTCGGCTCGGGGTCGACCGCCCGGCCGTCTTGGGTGCCCTGCGAGGGCTCGCCGGAGTCCATGCTCTGGGGGGTGAGCTGCCCGAAGAAGGCGAAGTCCTTGAGGTCGAGCCCCGCCTGGAGCAGGATCCGCTTGGCGCCCGCCACGTGGCTGCGATTCACCGGCTGGCGCGGCGTGTGGAAGGTCCGGTAGCTGCTCGAGCCGAGCTGCGCGGGGGTCGGCGCGCTGCCGCTCGCGATCCACACCGCGAGCGCGGCCTCCGACGCCTGGGGCGCGCGCGTGCCGCTGCACACCGCCTGGGCGACCTCGTCGAGGGCCGAGCCCGGCTCGGCCATGCGCAGGGTGTAGCGCACGCCGGCCTCGGGTCCGTGGCGCCGGTAGGTCGTGCAGAGCACGGGCACGGCGGTGGTCTCCGTCGTGTGCAGCGAGCCCATGAGCATGACCGCCCCGCGCGCCAGGATCAGCTCTTGCGGCGCCTCGCCGCCCTTCGTCTGCGGAATGAAGCGCGTCCCAGGGGGGATCGCGATCAGCATGTCGCCGCTCGAGGAGACGCCGGGCTTGCGCTCGGCGAAGAGCGTCATGCCGCGCTCGCGCGAGTCGAAGACCGCGGTCACGGTGACCTGCTCGTGCGCCGCCCAGGTCGAGGCGTAGCCGAAGCGGCTCAGCAGCCGGTGCCCGGCCTCGCGTTGACCCGCTTCGTACTTCGCTACGACCTCGCGCTTGAGTTGCTGGGTCTCGGGGGTCGGTTGGCAGGCGAGCGCCCCGCCGAGGGACACGGCGCTCAGCGCCACGGTCAGGCTCAGGGATCGAAACATGTGGGCTCCTTCTCTTCCTCGTCCAGTGCACGTTCACGCTACGCGGACCTGTACACGAGCGCGAGGGGGTGGTGGTTCGCAGGTTCGACGGCGCGCTGAGCTTTGGTTGCGCGCGAGGGCTCTGGGTGCGCGCCAGGCTGGCCGGCGCGCGCCGACCGAGTAGAGTCGAGTGTGACCGTGCGCCGACGACCTCCCTCGAGTGGGCCCCATGAGTGACGCCGAGCAGCGCGCCCGCGAGCGCGGGTCGCTCGTCGGGGACCTCGAGGCCGGGGCCGGAGTCCTGGCGGCCAAGCTGCGCTCGGGGGAGGTCCTGCGCGAGCGCCTGGAGCTCGCTGCCCGGCTCGGGCACCCCGAGGCTCGCGCGGTGCTCGGGCTGCCCGAGTTCGACGCGAGTCAGTGCGACCTGCACGCCTTCCCGCCCGGGGCGAGGGTGCGGGTCTTGATCGGCGCAGCGCGGCAGGCGATCGGTGCCTCGCGCGAGGCGGCTTGGCGGGACAAGCGCGAGCAGGCGCTCGTGGTGCTCGAGGCCTGGGTCCTCGACCCCGACCCCAGCCGTCGGCCCCTCGTCCGCGACGCGGTTCAGCGAACGCGCTGGGAGACGGAGGGGGTGGACGCCGTGACCCCCGTGCTCGTGGCTGCGAGCGAGGTGGTGCAGGGGATCGTCGGCGCGGCTCCCCTCGGGTTGACTCAAGACGCCTTCGAGGCCGCGATCCGCGAGGTCTGCGCTTGGGTCCTGGGCCTGGGGGATCCGCTCGAGGCGCGGGCGGAGGCCCGGCGCGTTCGCGCCCGGCGCGCTTGGGACGCGCGGGAGCTCGAGCGCTGCGGGCGCCTGCTGTATGAGCCGCTGCGCCCGGCGCAGCGCGTGCGCTGGGCGGTCTCGATCCTCGCTCGTTGCGTGGAGCAGGCGCCCGAGGTCTCTGCGGTGCGGCACCTCCTCGCCCTCGCCGCTTCGCCGGAGGCCTGGGGTCGGGCTCACACGGCGTTCTACTCCCTGCGCGAGCTCACGATCCAGGCCCTGGCCAACGGCGGTGACCCGGCTTACCGCGCCCTGCTGGAGCTCGCGGAGACCACGGCCAAGGTGGTCTACAACGCCAGCGACGAGCCCGCGCCGTTTCACTACCACCGCGGCTGGCGGATCCCGCTGCGCGCCTGGGCCTTCGCCCAGCAGCGGGACGCCGCGTTCCGCGCAGGGCTCGAGCCCCTCGTCCTCGAGCCCTGAGGGAGGCAGGCGAGGGCCGCAGCCCTGGGAGAGAATGCGGATCTGGAAACGAACGAGGAGGTGGGCGTGCGGCCGTACCTGTTCACCGTCGGGCTGCTCATGTGCAGCAACGTGTTCATGACCTTTGCCTGGTATGCCCACCTGAAGAACCTCGGGCACCGGCCGTGGGTCGTGGCGGCGCTCGCGAGCTGGGGGATCGCGTTGTTCGAATACCTGCTCCAGGTCCCCGCGAACAGGATTGGCTATGAGGTCATGAGCGTTGGTCAGCTCAAGATCTTGCAGGAGGTCGTGACGCTGACCGTGTTCGTCCCCTTCGCGCTGCTCTACATGAAGGAGAGGCTCACTCTGGACTACCTCTGGGCAGGGCTCTGCCTGCTGGGGGCGGTGTTCTTCCTGTTTCGCGCGAAGCTCGCCGCGCCTTGACTCGGCCGCGGGGATTTCAGCTCGCGACGGCGTTCGTCAGCGACTCCACGCGATCGACGAGGGTGCTCAGGTCCACGGGCTTCTGGAACACCGCGCGGATCGAGGGGTGTTTGGGGTCGACGGTGTGCAGGTCGCCAGACACGAGGACGACCGGCACCTCCGGGTGTTCGCGCTGGAGCTGGGTCGCGAGTTCGAGCCCGTTGAGCCGCGGCATGTCCATGTCGGTCACGACCGCGAGGTAGCTGCGCTCGCGCATGTGCGCGAGCGCGTCGGCGCCGTCCGCGGCCAGCGAGACCTCCCAGCCGCGCGACTCGAACACGCGCCCCAGCAAGCGGCGGATCGCGGGTTCGTCGTCGACCACCAGCACGCGCCTCGCCGGCTTCGCCGGCGGGGCCGGCTCGGCCTGGGGGGCGAAGGTCGACGGCGAGTGCGTCGCGGGCTCCAGCGGGACGCTGATCGTGACGGTCGTCCCTCGGCCCATGACGGAGTCGACCCGGGCCTCGCCGCCGTGGTCCTGGGCGGCCTTGGCGACCATGAGCAACCCGAGCCCAGTGCCCTTGCCCGCCGGCTTCGTGCTGTAGAAGGGCTCGAAGACCCTCGCCGCGACCTCGGGCTCCATGCCCGCGCCGGTGTCCGAGACCCACAGCTCCAGGCGTCGCGCGTCTCCTGCGCCGCGGAGCCGTGCGCCGAGAGTCAGCTCTCCGCCCCGGGGCATGGCGTCCCGCGCGTTGAGGGTCAGGTTCAGCAGCGCGTGCTGGATCTGGCTGGCCGCGACGTCGACCGGGGGGAGCTCCGGGTCGACGTCGAGCTTCAGGCGGATCTCCGGCGGGAGCACGGAGAGCGCGAGGCGCTCGACCGCCGACAGGAGCTGGGGGAGGTCTGCGGGGCGACGCTCGGCGCCTTGTTGCTTCGCCAGGCTGTGCAGGCTCTCGGTGAGGTTGCCCCCCTGGGCGATCGCCTCTTCGAGCGCGTCGAGGCTCGTGGCCTGGTGGGGGTTCTCGCGCAGCAGCGTGACGTGGCCCTGCACGACGGAGAGGATGTTGTTGAAGTCGTGGGCCAGGCCGCTGGCCAGGGTCCCCATGGACTCCAGGCCCTGCGCGTCCTTGGTGCGCAGCTCGGCCCTGCGCAGCGACTCCTCGAGCTCACGGAGCAGGCGCCTGCTCGCGAGGTCGTGCAGGCAGAGGAAGCCCACGAGGCCCGCGCCCTCCAGCGCGAGCAGCCACGCGGGCGCCGCGCCCCAGGAGTCGAGGAAGGGCAGGCTCGCGAGCAGGCAGAACGCCAGGGCGAGGGTCGGGAAGAAGGAGTCGAGGAAGGTCAGCCTGGCAGGCTCGAGCGCCGCGGGCTGCGCAGCGTTCGGTTGGAGGCGCTGCTCTTGCGCCGCCAGGATCACGAGGCCGAACAGGAGGCAGAACGCGACGTCGAGCCAGCCCCCCACGGAGTAGCTCGCGTCGAGGGTCGCGCGCAGGTAGGCGACGACCACGAGCCAGTTCAGCCCTTGCCCGAGCACGATCGGCAGCAGCACCCGCCTGGGCCCGGTCTGCAGCAGGCAGTAGAGCCCGAACAAGAAGTCCCCGGTGAAGCACACGACGTTCGCGGCGGCGACGGCGTGGCCGAGCAGCGAGACGCGCTCGAGGCCGAGCGAGGGAGAGAGCGCGAGGGTGATCACGACCGCGGCGCAGACCATGACCAGCCCCACGTTGCTCGCTTGGAGCAGCGAGAGCGAGCGCGTGCGCCGCTCGCGCCTGAGGGTGGCCATGCCGCACACGAAGCACAACGGCATGAGCAGGAAGCCCGCGTCGGCGAGCGACGGAAACGGGTTGAGCCACCCGCGGATCAGCTCCAGGCGGGTCCACTCGAGGATCCCCAGGAACCACGCGAAGCAGCCGGCGCCGAAGCAGCGCCAGGCGAGGTGTGGCCCTCGGCCCGCGAGCCCGCGCGCGGTCCAGAAGCAGGCGATCGCCGCGCCCAGGCTGAACAGGCCCCACAGGGCGTCGACGAAGGCGTGCCGCCACCAGAGCGAGATCGTCTCGACCTCTTTCACCACGACGAAGACGCCACACAGCACGAAGAGCGGGAGGGCGACCAGGAGTCGCTGACGGAGCGAGATCACCCTCCGAGTCTAGCGGCTGGCCTGTGTGCGCCGGAGCGTCAGCGCAAATCGGGATCGCGGGCGCTGACCAGGCCGATTCGCTTGCGGGCCCGAGGCGGCGCGCTGCGCATGGCGTCGCGCTGCGCTACGCTTGAAGGCTCGACAGGAGGGCTTCCATGCCAAGGGGGTCTTGGGCCGCGGCCGTGGGGCTGGCATTGCTGGTCGGCTGCACGACGGGGCCGGGGAAAAAGCCCGGCACCATGGGCTGGAAGGTCTTCACGGAGGAGACCCCGTTGAGCTTCCCGCCGACGGCCTGGACCTCAGGAGGGCTGCGGTTCGAGATGACCGAGGCGCGCTACGAGCGTCGCCACACGGTCCTGGAGGACCAGTCCTACAGTCTGCGGTTCGAGTTCAAGGTCCGCAACGTGGGCTCCGAAGCGGTCGACCTGAACGCGTCCGAGCGGCCACAGGCCAGCCTGGTCCTGGCAGACGGAAGCCAGGCTCCTTCCATGCACTGGGTCTACGTCCGCAAGAACAGCGCTCCCCTGCTCGAGCCCGGCCACGAGGCCGGGGGCTTGCTCTTCGACAACAGCGTCCCCGAGGGCGCGCGGCCCAAGCTGTTGACGATCGCTACGCAACGGGCCGAGTGGTAGCGCGGCAGCAAGCGCAGACCGCTCTCGCCCGAAGGACGCGCTCGCGCACAGGGTCGCCGTTCCGGCTGCGACTCACCAAGAAGAGCCGACTGGGCAGCTGTCCTGGTTTCGGTCGTCGTCGGGGTTCGCTACGCTCGCTCCATGAAGATCATGACCATCAGCTATTCGGGCAGCAACCCGTCCATGGGACCCCACGACTCCTCGAGCAGCCGCACCTTGAACATGGAGAGGTTCCAGGACGAACTCAACGACCTGCTCGACCATACGCAAGTGAACGGAGCAGTGAGCTTGCGAGAGTACCTCTCCCTCCGCCGCGCGGATGACCATGAGGGAGTGCGCAAGGTGCATGAGTCATTCGACTGCGGTGACCTTGCGGAGGGCGCGCGAATCATTGACCTGGAGTTTCGCTTCCAGGACGGGCCAACGATCGCCTTGAAGGACCTGCGAAGGTTCTCCCTCCAGGGCTCCGGCTTCGAGAACTTCGATGAGCTGATCAAGGCGAAAGGAACGGTCTCTACCTTC
Source organism: Planctomycetota bacterium (assembly GCA_020425635.1). Lineage (GTDB taxonomy): Bacteria > Planctomycetota > J058 > J058 > J058 > JAGQRJ01. Next base: position 8,343 of record JAGQRJ010000450.1, read on the forward strand.
AGCGTGGCTGGCATGCTGGAGGCGAAAGAGGTCAACGAGTTCGAGGTACCCGAGGTCTCTGATTCCGAGGACGCTCCCGTCGCAGACGGCTAGCCCACAAGCTCACCACTTCGTGGTGAGCTTGCGGGGTAGCCGCCTGCGAAGCAGGCGGGCTGCGCCGGAGCGAGTCGGCGGCTCTGCCGCCGCGAGCGAGGCGCAAGCGACAGTGTGTATCGGGACGCACCCCCTTAGCCCTCGGAATCTCCCGGCCAGATCTGGGTCTCGCCCCTCTTGCCGACTCGCATCCGGACCGGGTCGCGGTGCCCGAGGGCCCAGGCGATCACCTCCTGGGCGGCGAGTCGGCGTGC
>JAGQRJ010000451.1 GCA_020425635.1 Planctomycetota bacterium
CGCGGGCTCGTCCTCGCCCCGCGCGAGGTGCCACACGCCCAGGCTCGCGGCGACCCCCAGGGCCAGCACGAGCACCGCCCAGGGCCCCACGCGCGCACGGCCTCCCGCGCCCGAGGAGCCCGCCGAGGCGAGCGCCCGAGCCACCTCCTCGACGCTCGCCGGGCGCGCGGCGGGGTCGCGCTCCAGGCAGCGCATGCAGAGCGCGTCGAGCCAAGCGGGGACGTCCGTGCGGGCCTGACGGGGAGGGACGATCGACCCGAAGCGCACGGCCTGCACGTAGTCCTCGAGCGAGGCCCCCGTCATGGGAGCCCGTCCGGTGAGGCAGGCGTAGAGCACCCCCCCCAGCCCGTAGACGTCGGTGGCGGGCCCGATCGCGCCCGTGTCGCCGAAGGCCTGCTCTGGGGCCCAGTACCCCGGCGTCCCCATGAACACGCCCGAGGTGGTGACGCGCGTCCCGTCGCGGCCCTCGTCGAGCACGAGCCCGAAGTCGGTGAGCAGCGCGCGCCCCCCGCTGAGCAGGACGTTGTCGGGCTTGAGGTCGCGGTGCAGGAGCCCGCAGGTGTGGACGTAGCCCATGGCCTGCACGAGCTGCTGGAACAGGTCGAGGACCTCGGGGATCGGGAGGCTGCCGCGCCGCAGGCGTTGCTCCAGGGTCTCGCCTTCGACGAAGTCGAGCGCGATCCACAGCTGACCCTCGAACTCGCCCGCGTCGACGATCGAGACCACGCCGGGGTGCCGCAGACGGGTCAGGGCGGCGGTCTCGCGCCGAAAGCGGGCGCGCGCCAAGGGGTTCAAGGCGCGGTGCTCGAGCAGGAGCTTCAGCGCGACCCACCGCCCCTGCGCGTCGCGCGCGCGATAGACCACCCCCGCCCCGCCGCGCGCGATCTCCTCCACGACCTGGAACGGTCCGACCTGCATGCAGCCACGGTATCGACCCCGCCCGGCGCCCGCAGCGCGCACGACCCCGGCGCGGGCGGCGCCGGGGTCCTGCGCGCGACCCCAATCCACTGGCAGGGAGGCACTTAGGAAGTCGCCGCCGTCCGCGCCACCGCCGCGCCCGGCCTCCGCCAGAGCCCGCTCCGGAGCGCTCAGGATTTTTCCTGTTACACGGCGGCGGGGTCGGCGCATCCAGGGCAGCGACCACGGTTCCAGCTGAGGAGGTGCCGACGGTGCTTCGCTCAGGAGAAGGCGGCATGAACACTCCCACCCGCGCGACGTGCAGCACCCTCGCCGGCCTCCTCGTCGCGGTGACGGTCGCGGGCTGCAGCTCCGGCTCGGGCATGGGCGACGAAATGTTCCGCCGCAGCACCCAGCCGCCCGCCACGGCCTCCCAGCCCAGCTACACCTGGCGGACCGAGCAGCTCTCGAGCTCCGCGGGCGACCGCGTCTCGGCGCTGGCCGAGGTCGGCCCGGTGGGCTCGTTGGCGCTCGCCGCCGCGGTGGCCGACCAGGTCCTGATCGACGGCGCCCCCGAGCCGGTCGGCGCCCAGGTGCGCGCGCTCGCCTCGGGCCCCGACGGGCTCTCGGCGAGCACCGCGGCGGGGATCTACCAGCGCTCAGCGAGCGGGTGGGAGCTCGTGCTGGACGGCCCGAACGGACCCGCCGCCCTGGCCGAGACCCCCGACCGCCTCTACGCCTTCTCCGACCTGCGCCTCGACCTCTACGCGCAGGCGACCTGGACCCACCAAAACGGGGTGCTCCCCAACGGCTGGCAGCCCACCGCGGCCGCGTCCCACGGGGGCCAGGTGTGGGTCGGCGGTCAGACCTCCGACGGCCCGGCCTTCCTCGCCTACGGGACCGACGCGGCGGGCTTCACCCGCGTCACCAGCCCCGCCTTCCTCTGCGGGCCCGACGAGGTCCAGCGGGTGACCGACCTGCTCTCGGCCAACGGCGAGCTGTTCCTCGCCGTGGGGATCTTCGCGCGGGCCTCGGACGCCCCGATCCGCGGCGAGCTGTTCAAGCTCGACGCCAGCGGCCAGCCGCAGCAGGTGCTCCTGTTCCAACAAGACGTGCCCGCCGCCCTGGCCTCCCTCGACGGCGTGCTCTACGTCGGGACCCTGAGCGGTCGCCTGCTCGACAACGCCCTGGGCACCCTCTGGCAGCCCGACACCGGGCTTCCCCCCAACCAGGGGATCCACTCGCTGCTGGCCTACCAGGGCACCCTCGTGGTCGGCGCCGCCGGCCCCCAGGGGGCCCTGCTCCTGACCCGCTCCCTCGCCTCCAGCGCGCCCTCGAGCTCGGGCGGCGCCCCCGGCGCCGCGGGCCTCCCGGCCGAGGTGGCGGCCGCGCTCGCCGACTGCGCGGCCTGCCACGCGTGGGTCAACGACCCGGCGCAGGTCACCGCCCGCGTCGACGTCGCGGATCCCCCCAACTCGCTCCTGCTCCTGAAGGCGACCAACGCCGCCCCCCACGGCGGCGGCGCGACCTGGACGACCACCGGCAACGCCCACTACGACGCGGTCTTGGCCTGGATCCAAAACGGCGCCCCGGCCGGCGCGGGCGGTCCGGCAACGGGCGGCGGGGCCGCGACGGCCCCCGGGCCCGGCTTCGTCCACACCTGGCCGCTGATCGGCCAGCACGCCCAGGCCGACTGCACCGACTGCCACGGAGGCGGCGTGTTCGCGGGCACCCCCACCGACTGCGCGTCGTGCCACATCAACGACTACAACCTGACCACCGCCCCCGCGCACCTGACCTCGGGCTACCCCACCGACTGCCAGCGCTGCCACACCCCCAACGGCTTCGCGGGGGCCAGCTTCACCCACCCCTGGCCCTTCGAAGGCGCTCACGTGCGGGTCGCCAACGACTGCACCGCCTGCCACCAGGGCGGCGTGTTCGCGGGCACGTCCAAGGACTGCTCCTCGTGCCACCTGCAAGACTACGTCGCCACCGTGCAGCCCCAGCACATGGCGGCGGGCTTCCCCACCACCTGCGACGGCTGCCACACCACCGACACCTTCGCGGCGGCGAACTTCACGCACAAGTGGCCGTTCACCGGGGCGCACCTGAACGTGGCGCGGACCTGCAACGCCTGCCACGGCGACGGCGTCTACGCGGGCCGCTCGACCGCCTGCTACTCCTGCCACAGCCAAAACTTCCTCACCGCCGTCGAGCCCAACCACACCGCGGCCGCGCTCCCTACCTCCTGCGAGACCTGCCACACCACGGCCACCTTCGCGCAGGCGCCGGGCTTCACCCACACCTGGCCGCTCACGGGGCGCCACGCGACGATCGCGACCCAGTGCAACAGCTGCCACTCGGACATGGTCTTCGCGGGCAAGTCGAACGCCTGCGTCTCCTGCCATGCCCAGGACTACGCCCAGGCGGTGCCCAACCACACGGCCTCCGGCTTCTCCACCGACTGCCAGAGCTGCCACACCACGACCATGTTCGCGGGCGCGACCTTCAACCACCGCTTCCCGCAGAACCACCGCAACGCGAACAGCTGCTCCGACTGCCACCCCAACAGCAACAACTTCGCCGACTTCTCCTGCTTCAGCTGCCACGGGCAGACGCGGACGAACAACCAGCACAACGGCCGCCGGGGCTACAGCTACAACTCGGCGGCCTGCGTGAGCTGCCACCCCAACGGACGGAGCTGACCCGGACCCGACCCGACGGAGGCCCCGCCTGCAGGGGTGACGTGACGAGGTTCATTCGTCATAGTCGGGCATGGACGGAGTCGGGGACGACCCCCCTGAGCTGGGCACCGAGACCGCGTGGGACGCACCGTCGCCGACGTCGCGCTTCAGCGCGCCGCGCGAGGTCGTCCCCGGCGCGGTGTTCTCGGCCTGCCGAATCTGCCGCGAGCTGGGGCAGGGCGCCATGGGCACGGTCTACCTCGCCGAACGCGTGGAAGACGACGTCCAGGTGGTCGTCAAGTTCCTCGCCTCGGCCTACGCGTCGAACCCCCAGTGGCGCGCGCGCTTCGTGCGCGAGGCGAGCGTCGCGGGCAGGATCGAGCACCCGAACGTGGTCCACGTCTACGGGATCGAGGGGCAGGGGCCCCAGCCGCACCTGGTCATGGAGCTCTTGCGCGGCTGCGACCTCCAGGAGTTGCTCGAGCGGGACGGGCCCCTCGAGGCGCGCCTCGTCGCGAAGATCGGGCGCGACGTTGCCTTGGGCTTGGCCGCCGCCCACGCCAAGGGGGTGATCCACCGCGACGTGAAGCCTGGCAACATTCGCCGCAACGAAGCCGGACACGTCAAGCTGCTCGACTTTGGCCTCGCCAAGGAGGTCGAGACCGACCAGCGGGTGACCCTCGCGGGGCAAGCGCTGGGGACGCCGTGGTACATGGCCCCCGAGCAGTGGGGCGACCACCTGGTCGACGCCCGCGCGGACATCTACGCGCTGGGCGCGACCCTCTACCACCTGCTGACGGGCTTCCCTCCCTACGTGGGGCGGCACCCGCTGGCGATCTACCGCCAGGCGAGCGAGGGGAAGTGCCGGCCTCCCTCGAGCCTCGTCGCGAACGTCCCCGAGAGCCTCGAGCTGGTGATCCTGCGCATGTTGGCGGTCGATCCACGCGCGCGCTGGCCGACCGCCGAGGCCTGCGTCGAAGCCCTGCAAAGCGTGCTCGACGGTCACCCCGTGCGGGTGCCGTGCCTGGTCGAGGGCGAGCGGGTCGTGCCCCTGGTGCCCGCGCCCGTCCACGTCCTCGGGCGCAGCGAAGACGCCGACGTCGAGCTCCCCGACCGCACGGTCTCGCGCAGCCACGCGCGGATCCGCCTGGGAGTCAACGGCTTCGAGCTCATGGACCTGCACAGCACCTCCGGGACCAAGGTCAACGGCACCCCGATCGAGACGGTCTTGCTCAAGCCGGGAGACGTGATCCGCTGCGGCGCGCACGAGCTGCGCTTCCGCGACGGGGGGGCTGGGGCCGGCACCCAGCGCGTGCATGGCTCCAAGGCTGCGAACGGTCGGCTGCAGGTGCACACCCTCCCCGAGCCCTTCGTCGATCACCTGGTCAACACCGAGGACCGGCGCGCGGTGCTGCTGCTGCTCGAGCGCCTCCCGCTGGACACGATCCGCGCGCGCGTCGAGTCGAGCCAGCGCTTCCTCTCGCGCCTCCTCGGCGACGACGTCAGCGCCAAGGCGTGCGCGGCGCTGCGCAAGAAGCTCATGGCTCGCCGGACCGCGGCCTCGCGCCAGCTGTTCCAGATCACCTTCGAGGGCCTGCAGGACGACTGCAGCAGCTGGTTGGCCTGGTGGGACGAGCACCACGCCAGCTACCCGCCTCAGCTGGGGCCCCAGCGCTTGCGGGCCCCCGCCCGCCTGCGGGTGCTCGACGCCGAAGGCGACACGGTCCAGACGATCGAGCTCACCGAGCGCATGCGGGCCCGCGTGGGGCGGGATCCCAAGAACGACGTTTGCCTCCCCGATCCCTCGCTCTCCCGGCGGCACGCCACGGTGCTGCGCCTGCACCAGCGGCTCATGATCCGCGACGACGGCAGCCGCTTCGGCACCCAGGTCAACGGGCGCAGGGTCCACGACGCGTTCCTCGCCCACGGCGACCGGCTGACCCTCGGGCAGGTGGTCTTGGAGTGCGAGGTGGAGGACCTCGTCGCCTCCCCCCCCCAGACCTCCGACGGGCTCTACCTGGTCGACCCCAAGCTCTTCGGCGTGCTCTGCGACCTGGAGCACCCGTGCGTCGCGCGCGGACTCCAGCGCTTCCTGCGCTTCTCCGCCGACCTGGAGTGGGTCGAGCGCCAAGCCGCGCGGCTCTACCACGACCCCAGCGCGATTCGCCGCTGCGCGCAGGTGGTGTGCGAGTCCTACCGGCGCAACGCGCAGCGAGCGCGCGAGCTGCTGCCCCAGCTGGCTGGGGTCGCTACCGCAGCGGGGAGCGACGCCTGGGACGCCGGCCTGGACGCGGTCGAGCTGGGCCCGCAGCTCCTGCCCGTGGGCTGGTTCCAACCGTCGGGGTAGCCCGCCGCCGCGCGGGCGCGCGTGGGTCCCCGCCTCCAAGACCCTACTTGGGCAAGTGCTCCTCGAGCATGACGAACTTGCGCTGGTCGACGTAGGGGTACCACTCGTTCACGGGCTTGGCGCCGAAGGCGAACTTGCGAATGCCGTATTCGAAGACCATGACGTGGTCGGGTCGATCCTCGATCGGGCGCACGACGTAGACCCAGAAGCCGTCGTATTTGTAGGGCTCGTTCGTGACCCGATAGGTCCGCTTGACCCAGTCGCCGCCTGCGGGCACCTCGCTGATCAGGTCCTTGCTGGTCCAGGTGCCCTCCACCGTCTTGAGCTCGCTGCTGACGGCGACCGCGAGGGCCTCCTTGAAGAAGCCGCGCGCGATCGCCTGCAGGCGCTCGCTGCCTGGCTTGGGCGCGGGCAACCGCTCGCTGGCGACCTGCTGCGCGACGCGAGCGCGGATCGCGTCGTGACGGGCGCGCACCTCGGCGACGAGCTCCTGGATCGACGCGGGCACCTCGCCCTGGGCCTCGTGGAAGGCGAGCACCTTGCGCAGGTCACCGACCGCGCCCTGGATCAGGCGCGCGCCGAAGCCCGCCTGGTTGGGGCTCATGGCCGCCTCGCGCAGCTGCTCGACCGTCGACGCCTCGAAGTCCTTCGACTCCTCGAGGGCCGTCCGCGCCTCCGCGAGCAAGCCGTCGGTCATGGACTTGGCCCGGGCCAGGACCTGCAGCGCCGTGCGCTCCGCGTTCAGGGAGCCGTTCTTGAGCTCGACGTGGTAGCGCCCGGGCACGCGCAGGCGCGGGTCCCAGAGCCGCACGCGCCGAATGAAGTCGAGCTGCTCCCGAGTGGTCTCGATCCCCGGCATGAAGCTCTTGGTGACCCAGGCGCGGATCTGCGCCGGCGACCACGTCCGGGGGAAGGCCGGCGCCCGCGCGTTCCCGTTCTTCTTCAGGTCGGCGATCGTCTCCTGCACCCGCGCGTCGTAGTCGCCGTCGGCGTGCAGGCGCTCGAGCTGCTCGCGCGACTCGGCCTCGCGCGCGGCGTAGCGCTGCTCGGCGGCCGCGAGCTGCGCCTCGAGCGCGACCACCTGGGGGTTGCGGGTGCGGACCCGGCTCAGGTAGGCCCGGGCGTTGGCGAGCAGCTGCTCGAACCCCGTGGGCTGCTCCAGGTCAGGGCTCGAGAACACGGTCCCCTCGTGCTTGGTCAGCGCCTCCTCGACCCTGGCCAGCGACGCTTGGGCCTGGGCGAAGGGGGCCTCGTCGGCCTCGCTCAGCGGGCCCTCGACGACCGGCCCCGAGGGCTCGCTCGAGGGCTCCTTCCCGTGGGGGGTCTCCGGAGCCGCCGCGGGCTTCTCGCCGAGCTTGGCCCGGATCTTGGCGTCGAGGGGGGCCAGGCGCCGGATCGTGCCGTTGTAGTCGGGGTGCGCCTGGTTGGCCGCGTCGCGAACCTGCTTCAGGTGGTCGTTGGCCTGCTTCAAGAGCCCCAGGAGCTGGTTGGCGAAGCGCGTGTCTCCGGGCTTCAGGCGCGGCAGGTTCTGCTCGACCTGGTCGACGAGGGACTTGGCGCGGCGGGTCCGCGCGTCGGCCCGCTTGGCGGGCTGCGCGGGCGAGGGCGCCGGATCCGGGGCGGGGCCGGCGTCGTCGGGCTCGGGGTCGTCCCCGCCCGCGGGCGGGGACGCCTTGCCCCGCACCGCGGCCTCGAGGCTCGCCGCGCGCTCGCTCTGGGCCTTCCAGCCCGGGTCGTCGTGGTTCGAGCAGCCGGCGAGGTAGCCCCGGGCGCGCTCGATCAGGTCGAGCTGCTTCTCGGTCTCGCCCTCGCTGAGGCTCGTGTAGCGCGAGAGGGTGGTCTCGACGCGGTTCAAGTCGAGGCGCGCGCGGATCACGCCCTGCTCTTCGGCGTTCGCTGGGGCGCAGATCGCGACGACCCCGAGCATGGCCAGGTAGGGCGCGGTGCGGATCATGAGGGACTCCCTTCGACGAGCGTCGGATTATGCAAGACGCGCCCGGCGCCTGCCACGCGATCCTTGACGCAGCGGGCCGGCAGAGCTTCACGAATCGCCGCGGGAGTCGTGCCCAAGCCTGCGTTTCAGCTGCTGCAGCTCCTGCGCCGCCCGGGGCCCCCACATGAAAGGAGGGTGAACAGGCGGTCGCCCGGGGAATCGCCCTTTACGGAGCGGGAGCAGGGTTTGCGGTGGGAGCCGACGAGGTATCCCATGCGCTCCTTCCTGCGGCTCTCGGCCTTGATCCTGCTCTTGGCTCAGCTCTCTTTCGCGGAGGAGGAGCTGCACATGCAGCAGCCCTCCCTGCCCCAAACCATCGCCGAGGGCCAGCCCCTCGTGCTCGAGTTCAGCGGCACCGGCCGCCAAGGGCTCGAGTTCGACCGCCTCGTGTACTCGATTCAGAGGAACCGAATCCGCGTGCGCGCGCTCGGCAAGCCCACCCAGGCAGCCGCGGCTCCGTTCCGTAGCACCTTGCGGATTCCCAACGCCGAGTTCGACGGTCAGACCTGGCTCCAGATCGAGGTCGACCTGGGTGAGGAGACCCCGTTTCGCCACCGGATCTTCGTTCGCGGAACGCTGCCCCCGGCCAACGACATCTACCGCGGGCAGCTGCTCATGGTGTGGCCCGACGAGGTCCTGATCCGCGCGTCGGGTCCACGCGGCGGGCCGCGGCTGGTGCTCGACCGACGCGGCGTGGACCTTCCCAAGCGATTCTCTGGATACCTCAAGTTCCGCGGCGAATTCCTCGTCCCCGAGACGGGGATCCGCGACGACGTCGTCATTCGCGTGGTCGACGTGCTCGTCCCCCAACGCGGGATCCACGAGGGGGTCGTGAGCAAGAATCGCTGGGGCGACCCGAGCCTGACCCTCGACGACGGACGGACCTTCGTCCTGGCTGGTGAGGTGCGCTACCGCAAGGGCGAGCGCGTGCGCGTCGACGCGTGGTTGCAGCCGGCCCAGGTCTCCAGCGGTCGCTTGGTGCGGCAGCTGAAGCCCACGGCCTGGGTCAGGCGCGTCGAAGCCACCCTCCGGGAGTCGGTGCAGCCCGAGCAAGCGCCGGCTGCGCTGCCTGCTGGGAGCCGGGTGTGGATCAACAAGACACGCTTCTTCGGCCGCTTCGCGCGCCTCGAAGACGACGCCGGGAACCCCTTGGGCTACGTGCGGTCGAAGAAGCTGATCACCCACCGCAGCCCACAGCCCGGGTCTGGGTCGACGCCGGGCTTGGTGGGAGGCCTCGAGCCCAAGTGACCGGCTACCAGACGGTGAAGGGCGCGGCGGGCACCCGCACCCCGCCCGCGGTGACGTAGACCACGCCGCTCGACGCCCCCGGAGGAACGACCGCGACCACACCGAGGCGACCGTTCAGGCCGTAGACCTGCGTCGCGGCGGGCACTCCGTCGAAATCGACCTCGACGGGCCCCCCGCCGGGAACCTCGAGCACCAGGGTCACCGTGTCACCCACGTTGCCGGCCGCAGGGCTGAGGCTGAGCACGTTCACCGTTCCCGGGGTCGGGTTCGGCGCCGGCGGCAGCGGCCCGGGGCCCGGGTTCGGGTTCGGCGCCGGCGGCAGCGGTCCGGGGCCAGGATTCGGGCCCGGGGTCGGGTTCGGCGCCGGCGGCAGCGGCCCGGGGCCAGGATTCGGGCCCGGGGTCGGGTTCGGCGCCGGCGGCAGGGGCGAGCCGAGCACCTGGAACAGCCCAGCGTTCAGCCGCGCCCCGCTCACCTCCACCGCGACTTCACCGGTCTGTGCTCCCCAGGGGACGGTGGCGGTCACCACCACGCGCGCGCCTTGCCCGGCCGCCGTCGCGACCGCGGGCACGCCGCCGAAGTCGACGCGCACGGGGCCAGGCGGAGCCTCGAGCTCGAGGGTCACCGGATCCCCGGGACGTCCCAGCAAGGGCCGCATGCTCAGGATCCGGGCCGCTCCGCTGAAGGCCTGCGACGGCGCGGTCCCGGTCACGGTGAACCAGCCGACCGTCCGGCGCGACCCGTCCACACTCAGCCGCAGCCGCCCGCTGCTCGCGCCGCGAGGGACGATCGCCAACACGACCCGCTCGCTCCCGCTCCCGTGCAGCGTGCAGAGCGCGGGCGCGCCGCCGAAGTCGACGACCGCGCGCGTGGCCCCCGGGGCGTCCACCGCGATCGCGACCAGGTCGCCCGCGGCGCCCCGAGTCGGGGCGACGTGCTGAAGGGTCCAAGAGGTCGGACTCGACTGGGCGAGGGAGGGCGTCGCCAGGGCGAGCAGCCCGGCGAGCAAACCTGGGATCCAGGTGGAACGGCGTGCGGTCATGGGGGTCTCCGTGTGTGAGGTTCGAGGAAGGTCCCGCGCGCTGCGGGCTCATGCCGGAGACCCTAGGGAACGATCCTGGCAGAACTCTGACCCACGCCCGCAGGCGCTCCCTGGGGGGAGGCGCCAGCACCCACAAGGCACTGCAAGGAAAAGGCTTAAGCTCGGCGCACGAAATCCTCGAGCTGCTCCAGGGACGAGCCGGCGACCCGCTCGACGACCTCCGAGTAGGCCGCCCCGAGCCGCGACTGGAGCTCGGCGCGCCGCGCCGCGAGCTGCGCCTCGTCGGCCTCGCCGAGGGGCGTCCCCAGGCGCGCGCGCAGGATCCTGGCTCCCTCCAGGAGACGTGCGGCCCGCTGCAGCTCGCCCTCCGCCAGCTCGACCTCCCCGAGGACCTCGCCGGCCGGCGCGAGGTCTCCGCGCACCCGGGCGTCGGCGCGCAGGCACGCCCCCGCGTGAGTCCGAGCGGCTCCCACGTCGCCCCGAGCCAGGGCGACCCGCGCCAGGACCAGCGCCGCGCGGCCGGCCGCGGAGTCGTCCCCCCGAAACAGCGCCGCGCCGGCCTCGGCGTCGCGCCGCGCCTGCTCCAGGCGGCCCTCGCGCAGCGCGGCCTCGCCCAACGCGAGCAGGGCGTAGCCTTCTCCTTCGCGGTCGCCGCTCTCGCGGCAGCGCGCGAGCGCTTCGCCGAGATGGTTCCGGGCGAGCTCGGTGCGCCCTTGCGCCAGCTCGACCTGACCCAGACCGAGCAGCGAGCGCGCCAGCGCTTCGTGGGAGTCGAGCCCTCGCGCCAGCTCGAGCGCCGCGCGCACCTGGCGCTCGGCCTCGTCGGCGTCGCCGGTCAGCAAGCGCAGGCTCGCGAGCATGCGCAGCGAGCGCGCCTCGGCGAGCTGGTTCCCGAGGGCGCGCTGCACGGCGATCGCCTCCTCCAGCGGGTCGCCCGCGGCGGCGAGCTCGCACTGGTCCTTGAGGATCACCCCCAGGTTGTGGAGCGTCCCGGCCAGCAGCGCGCGGTCGTCGAGCTCCCGCGCGAGGGCCACGAGCTCGCCGAAGGTGTGCCGCGCCGCGGCGAGGTCGCCCTGAGCGAAGGTCGTCATGCCGAGGTTGCTGCGCGCGCGCAGGAGCCCCCGCCGGTCGCCGAGCTCGGCGTAGAGCGCGACCGCCTCTTCTTGGAGCTCACGGGCGGCGGCGTAGTCTCCCTGGCTGTGCGCGAGCGCGCTGGCGCCCGTGAGCGCGCCGGCCCTCAACGCGTCGCCCGCGGGGTGACGCGCGAGCAGCGCGGCCAGGTGCTCGCGCCCCTCGCCGTAGCGGCCGCTCGACGCCCAGGCGGGGGTCAAGGCCGACGCGAGCTCGAGCCCGATCTGGGGGTCGCCGCCTGGACTCGCGCACCACCCAAGGGCCGCGCGGAGGTTCGCCTCCTCGGCGCCGAGGCGCGCCAGGGCCCTGGCCTGTGCGCCGCCGACGAGGTCGGCTCGGGCCTGCTGGGCCAGGCCCGCGCAGACCTGGGCGTGTCGGCGACAGAGCGCGGACCAAGCCTCCGGCGCGACCTGCCCCTGCGCGTACTCGCGGACCAGCTCGAGCATGACCAGGCGATCGCCCGCGGCCGACGGCGCGCTCCCCAGCAACGACACGTCGCGCAGCTCGGCCAGGCGGTCGAGGGTCAACGGATCGTCGGAGAGCGCCTCGGCGGCCTCCACGGTGAACCCGCCGCGAAACACCGACAACGCGCGGAACAGGTCGACGGTCGCCGGGTCGAGCAAGCGCTCGCTCGCGGCGATCGTGAGGTCCAGGGTCTCGTGGCGCGGGTCTCCCCCACGCCGACGGCCCAGGAGCTGACGGGACTCCGCCAGGCGCGCGAGGATCCGTTCGGGGCCGAGCACGTGCACCCAGCCCGCGGCCAGGCACAGCGCGAGGGGGATCCCCTCGAGTCGGCGAACGAGGGCCGCGACCGCCGCGGCGTTGCCCTGGGTCAGGCGAAAGTCCGGCAGCGCGGCCCGGGCGCGCTCCAAGAAGAGCTGCACACTGGGCGTGCGCGCGAGCGCGTCGAGCTCCGGCGCCGGGTCGTGCGGCACGGGCAGGGGCCCGAGGGCGACGACGCGCTCCCCCGGCAGGGCGAGCGACCGGCGCGAGGTGGCGAGGCAGCGCAGCGAGTCGACCCCCGCCAGCAGCTCGCCGAGGAGCCGACCCAGGGGCTCGAGCAGGTGCTCGCAGGCGTCGAGCACCAGGAGGCTCGGCCGCACTCGGAGCGCCGCCGCCAGTCGCGAAGGGAGCTCCGCGACGGGCTCCGGGTCCACGCCCAGGCGCTGGGCGAAGGCCTGGGCGAGGCCCGCGGCTTCGACCTCGGCGAGCTCCACGAGGGTCACCGCCCCGACCAGGGGCTCCGCCAGAGACCAGGCGACCTCGAGCGCGAGCCGTGTCTTGCCGATCCCGCCTGGCCCCACGAGCGTGACCAGGCGCGGAGGAGCCTCGGTCAACGAGGCCTGGAGGGCGCTCGCCTCGGCTTCGCGCCCGAACATGGGCTCGAGCTGGAGCGGCAGCGGCGGCTCTCCTGGGTCCTCCGGGGTCGCCTCGCGCGGCCCCTCGGCCTCGCCAGCTGGGGCTCGGGCCGTGCGCGGGCGCGCGACCTGAGCCCGCGCGTGGACCTCGTCGATCACGCGCAAGGTCTCCTCCCCGGGCGAGACGCCCAGCTCGCGCTCGAGGAGGTCCACGAACGCGTCGGCGTGCAGGATCGCTTTGGCCGTCTCGCCCTGCGCCGCCTCGAGCCGGATCAATTCGCGCTGGGCGGCCTCGCACAGCGGATCGATCACCACCGCCCGCCGCAGCCACTCGGCCGCGCGCGACGGCTCGACCTGCAGCGTCTCCTGCGCGGCCGCCAGGGTCGCGCTCAGCACGGCGGCCCGCAAGCGGTCACGCTCCGGCGCGATCCAGTCCTGGAAGTGCCCCTCGAGCAGCGGCCCTCCGTAGGCTTCGAGCGCGCGCTCGACCGCGCGCGCTCGACCGGCCGAATCCTTGGCCCCCTCGGCTGCCCCGAGCGCCTCCTCGAGGAGCTGCACGTCGGTCTGGACCGCGGAGGGATCCAGCGCCAGCGACTGGCGAGTCGCCACGAGCACCGAGCCACGCGCAGCCGCGCCGGGTTCGAGCTGCCGGCGCAGCGCAGAGACCGCCCGCGACAGGTTGTTCCGCGCGGCGTCGGGGGCGAGCTCGGGCCAGAAGACCTCGCACAGGGTCTCGCGGGGGTGCGCGCGCCCGAGGTGGTAGGCGAGGTAGCCCAGGACCCCTGCCGTCTTGAGCGTCCGAAAGCGCGTGATCGCCTCCCCCGAGTCGCGCTGGACGCGGACGGCCCCGAGCAGCTCGATCCTCCAGCACCCCTCGCTCACTCGGCGTCTCGCGAGGCCTTGCGCGCGTCCTGGGTGGCGCAGATCACTCGAGTCATGGGCTCCTCGACGGGTTCCTGCACGCCGCCAAGCCTGCTCGCCGGCGACCGCACGGAGGATCCTAACGCCAGCGCGCCTACTTCGAGCGCCGTCCTGAGCCGCTCGACCTGGCGCTGCTGGCCAGATCGCGGCGAAGGCCCCGCGACAGCCCTTCGGTGTGTGGAGGAAGCGCGTTACCCTGGAGGCGTGAGCGAGCCGACCCCCGTCTTCTTTCACGAGGTGCAGCTCGAGTTCAAGCCGCTCTACGAGTGGGCATTCGGCGAGCGAATCGCCCACCCGGAGACCACGGCCCGAGCCGAGAGCATCCTCTCTGCGCTGAGCGCAGAGGAGCGCAAGTTCCGCATCGTGGCGCCCAAGAGCGTGCCCCTGGGTGCGATTCGTAAGCTCCACAACTATCAGCTGCTGACGCTCTACAACACCGCGACCCAGCTCCCCCAAGGGACGACCTTCTACCCGAGCGTGTTCCCCAAGAGCGAGCAGGCTCGCCCGGACCCCACGAACATTCAGCACGCGGGCTGCTTCTGCTTCGACTCCGGGACCCCGCTCAACGCCATGACCCTCGAGGCCGCCTCCTGGAGCGCCGCCTGCGCGCACGAGGCCGCGACCTACCTGCGGCGCAAGCAGGCGCGCTCGACCTACGCGCTCTCGCGGCCGCCAGGGCACCACGCCACCAGCAAGCACTTCGGCGGCTACAGCTACTTCAACAACGCGGCGATCGCCGCGCGCTACCTGCGACGCCACGGACGGGTCGCCGTGCTGGACATCGACTTCCACCACGGCAACGGGACCCAGCAGCTCTTCTACAACGACCCCAACGTGCTCTTCGTCTCCATTCACGGAGATCCGCGGGAGTTCTATCCCTACTTCTCCGGCCACCCCAACGAGTGCGGCAAGGGCCGGGGAGACGGCTTCAACCTGAACCTCCCGCTCCCCGGAGCCTGCGACGGGCAGGAGTACATGCGCGTCTTGCGCGAGCACGCGATCCCGACGATTCAGAACTTCGGCCCCGAATACCTGGTGATCTCGGCTGGACACGACACCTACGCCAAGGACCCGATCGGGCACTTCGCGCTGGAGGAGGCCGACTTCGACGAGCTGGGCGAGACCCTCGGGCGGCTCGGCTACCCGACGGTGATCGTCCAGGAGGGAGGCTACTGCACGCGGCTCCTGGGGCGGATCGTGCGCATCTTCCTGACCGGCTTCCAGCGCGGCCAAGAGCGAGACCCCCTCTCCCACAAGATCTAGCGAGGTTCAGGGCCAAGGCCTCTCCAGAAAGACGCGAGCCTCCGCTTGGGTGACGCGCTCGCTGCGGCTCGTGCCCTTGGCCAGGGAGAGCATGCGCAGCTCGCTGAGGCCTTCGACGACCGGGTAGATCCCCCCCGAGTCGAGCGTGCCGCGGACGAGCGGCGGCTGGAGCCGCGCGGGGTCTTCCCAGCCGCCGCCGGCGAACACGCCGGCGGCTTGGAAGCGTGGAGCGCGCTCGTAGAGCAGCGCGAGGCCTTCTTCGCTGCCGAAGAGGGCGTCCGCGATCTGGAAGAACGGCGTCTGGTGCACCGCCTTGGCCAGCGGCTTGGCCGCTTCGAGGCGCTTCAGCGCCTGATCGAGCCTCTCGACGTCACGCGCGTCCCGGAGTCCAGCTCGTGCTGCGGTCGGTCGGGGTTCCGCGGACACGTAGCGTCCTTCCTCTGTCTTGGGGGGTTGCGAGCGCGGAGGTGAAGCAGCGCGCTCAGCGGCGGCTCTCGGGCACGAGCCAGTAGACGAAGAGCTGGAAGCCCTCTTCGTAGTAGTCCCGCAGCACACCGTCGTTCCAGGCGAGGACGTCCTCGCGCTCCTCGGCGACGAGCTCGAAGCCAAACTTGGTGTAGGCCCGGGTCGCCCAGGTCGCCTCGGGGTGCGCGATCAGGGCCACGCCGCGCATGCCCTTGCGCGAGGCCAGGCCGGTCGCGAACTCGAGCAGCTCTTGCCCGTAGCCCCTCCCCACCTGATTGGCGCTCAGATAGACGTAGCCGACGTAGGCGAAGTCACCGAAATACTGCAGCGAGATCGTGCCGACGGGCGTGCCCTCGACCGACCCCACGTAGAAGTCGCGCCGCGCGTAGTTCTCGGCCTTCCACGCGTCCGGGACCTCGTGTTCGGCCATGTCCTCGTCGCTGACGAAGGGGCGATACCAGTCGGCGGTCGAGCGCACGAAGTTGGCGATGGTCTCCATGTCGTCCCACGCGGCGGGTCGAATGCGCAGCTCCTCGGCGGTGGTGGTCAGCGTGGCCATGGTCACGTTCCTTTCGCTCAGGTTCGGTAGTGGGCGTTGATCGAGACGTAGTCGGCGCTGAGGTCGGTGGTCAGGAAGCGCACCTCCTCTTCGCCGTCTCCGATCCGCAGGGCAATGCGGACGCGGGGTCGTTGGAAGGCGCGCTCAGCCGCGTCCTGCGCGGCGACGATCGGCATGCCGGCCGCGAACACGACGTGCTCGCCGACCCTCAGCTCGAGCTCTTCGACGTCGAAGGGCACGGCGGCGTTGCCAGCGGCCGCGATGATCCGCCCCCAGTTGGCGTCGCCGCCGTGGAGCGCGGTCTTGACCAGCGGCGATCCGGCGATCGCCTGGGCCACGGCGCGCGCGTCCCCCACCCAGCGGGCGCCGTGCACGCGGATCTCGAGGACCCGGGTCGCGCCTTCGCCGTCGGTCACGATCTGCTCGGCCAACTCGCCCGCCACCTGACGGAGGGCCTCCTCCAGCGGGAGCAGGCGGGGGTCGCACTCGCCGATCTCGGTTTCGCCGGGCGCCTGCTGCGCGAGGGCCAGGACCGAGTCGTTCGTGCTCGTGTCGCCGTCGACGGAGATCCGGTTGAACGTCGAGTCCGTGACCCGACGCAGCATGGAGTCGAGGGCGGGCGAGGCGATCGGCGCGTCGGTGGCCAGGATCGCGAGCATGGTCGCCATGTTCGGGTGGATCATGCCCGAGCCCTTGGCGACGCCTCCCACGTGGAACACGCTGCCGTCTCCGAGCTCGACCCGCCGCGCCGCCTGCTTGGTGCCGGTGTCGGTGGTCAGCAGCGCCTCGGCGAAGGCGCTCGCGTGGTCGCCGACCTGCTGGCTGCATTTCGTCAAGCCGCGCAGGATCGTCTCCAGAGGAAGCGGGACCCCGATCACCCCGGTGGAGAGGGGCAGGGCCGGCCCGCCGAAGAGGCGCTCGGTCTCCTCGACCATGGCCAGCGCGTCGTCGTAGCCGCGCTGCCCGGTCAACGCGTTCGCGTTGCCGCTGTTCACGACCACCGCGCGGCAGGTGCGCTGCTTGGCGAGGAGTTCACGGCAGAGCTGCACGGGCGCGGCGGCGGCCTGATTCTTGGTGAACACGCCGGCGACCGTGCAGGGCGCCTCGGTCACCAAGACGCCCAGGTCGAGCTTGCCTTCGGGCTTGACGCCCGAGGCGCAGGCCGCGGTCCGCAGGCCCGGCACCACGCCGAGGCCTCCGTCGACCGCGCGGATCTCTGGGGAGGAGCTGTGGATGATCGTCATATGGCCTTCTTGAGCCGCGCGTGCTCGCGGCGACGGATGAGGGCGTGGCGTCCAGCGGGCACGGCGCCCGGCCGGTCGGGGACCTCGCTGGCGGGGAGTCGGGAGAACCCCAGGGACTCGAACCAGGTCGGCTTCCTGCTCACGCAGAACAGCGCCTCACCCGCGGCGAACGCCCGCTGCATGGCGCGCTCGACGAGGAGTCGCCCGACGCCGGCGCCGCGCCACCCGGGGTGGACGGCCAGACAGCGCAGCTCGGCGCGCTCGCGCTCGCCGCGGACCGCCGCGCAGCCGACGACCGTCCCGCTGGGAGCGCGGGCCACCTCGAACTCGCCGAGTCGGCGGAGGATCTCGCCCTCGCCGACCGGGAGGCAGTCTCCGGCCGCCAGCGCGAGCAAGCTGGCGATCACGCTCACGTCGGAGGGGAGCGCCGGACCCATGTGGAGGCCGGGACGAACCAGCCTGGTGCCGAGGAGGATCACCGCTCGCTCGCCACCCGTTCGAGGGTCAGGGCGAGTCGTTCGACGGCGGTTTCCAGCTCTTCGCGGGTGACGTTCAGCGCGGGGATCAAGCGCACGACGTCGTCGCGGGCGGCCACCAAGAGCAGGCCCAGGTCGAACGCCGTCGAGACGACCGCCTTGGCGGGGTGCTCGACCCCGGGGAGCGAGAGCCGGAGCCCCACGAGGAGCCCCTTTCCGCGGACCTCTGCGACGTGGGGCCTCAGGGCGCCCAGCTGCTCGCGGAGGAACGAGGCCTTGGCGCGCACGTCGGCGAGGAACTCGCCTGCCGCGATGTGCTCGACGACGCGCGCCCCGACGCTGGCGACGAGGGGCCCGCCGCCGAAGGTCGTGGCGTGGAGTCCGGGCCGCAGCGAAGCGGCCACGGCCTCGGTCATCAGCACCGCGCCCATGGGGAGCCCCCCGGCGAGGGGCTTGGCGACCGTCATGATGTCCGGGGTCACGTCGTACCACTCGTGCGCCCAGAGCTTGCCCGTGCGCCCGAGGCCGGTCTGGACCTCGTCGAAGATCAGCAGCGCGCCGACCTCGCTGCAACGCTGCCGCAGCCTCCCGAGCCAGGCGGGGTCGGCGCTGCGCACGCCGCCTTCGCCCTGAATCGGCTCGACGATCACCGCGCAGGTCGACTCGTCGACCTCCTGGATCGCGGCGTCGTCGTTGAAGGGGGCGAAGGTGCGGTGCGTGGCCTGCCCGAAGGTGCTGTGGTGCGCGGGCATGTCCGTGGAGCTCAGGGCGCCCAGGGTCCGCCCGTGGAAGGAGCCGCGGAAGGCGACCACCTTCTTGCGCTGGGGGCCGCCATGGACGATGGCGAACTTGATCGCACCCTCGACGCTCTCTGCGCCCGAGTTGCAGAAGAACACCCGGTCGGCGAAGGAGTGCTCGACGAGGAGCTCGGCGAGGCGCGCGGCGGGCCGGGTGTGAAACAGGTTGGAGGTGTGGATCAACCCGTCCGCGGCGTCCCGCAGCGCGTCTGCGACGACCGGGGACCCGTGGCCGAGGGCGTTGACCGCGACGCCGCTGGTCATGTCCAGGTAGCGGCGGCCGTCTTCGTCGACGAGGGTGCTGCCCTCTCCCGAGACGAAGACCCGCGCGGGCCGCGCGTAGGTCGGCGCGAGCACGCGCTCGGCGCGCTCGACCCAGTCGCTGGGCGGAGCGCTCTGGGTGATGCTGGCAAACGGGCTCACAGGGTCACCTCCGTGGCTTGGTCGGACTCCAGGGTCTCGAGGGTGCCGATGCGCACCCGGCCGACCCCGGCGCGAGGAGGGTGTCGACGCTCACGACCCGCGGCGGGGGAGCTTGCAAACGCGGAAGGTGAGGTCGGATGAATCATGGGAGTGAACCGCCCCCCAGCACGCACCCTGCCGCCCTTGATTTATCGTGAATTACGTCACTCAGCCTTGAAAAACCGCCTCTGCTGTCGTAATTATCAGTCATGCGTGTCCGCTTTGGTGATCCCCGTTGACCGATCCTGAAGCCGAGACCCCCGAGGTCCGGACCGTGCTCGCCATGGGCTGCGAAGACGCTGAGCCCGCCGTTCGCGCGCTGGGGCTGCGCTTCGCCACGGCTACGACCTGGGAGGCGTGCCGGGATCGGATCCACGACCCCGACGTGCGCGCGCTCGTGCTTCGCGGCGAAGACGGCGCCCTGCTCAGCGAATCGGTCGGCCGCGCCCGGCAGGAGGCGCCGCTGGTCGACGTCCTGGTGTGGGCCCCCAACGGGTCGGGTGAGGACGTGCGCCTGGCCCTGCAGCAAGGCGCGGCCGACGTCATTCTTGGGCACGCTCCCGAGCGCCTCGCCAAGGCCGTGCACCGCACGGTCGAGCGGCAGAAGTTCCTCCCTCGGCTGCAGCGCTTCCAAGCCGCCCGCGCCGGTCAGCTCCGCTTCGAGGGCATGATCAGCAAGAGCAAGCGCATGTGGGAGCTCTTCGAGACCGTCGTCCAGATCGCCCCCAGCGGCGCGGCGGTCGTGATCCTCGGGGAGACCGGGGTCGGCAAGGAGCTCCTGGCGCGCGCGATTCACACCTACTCGGGCCGCGAGGGACGCTTCGTCGCGGTCAACTGCGGGGCGATCCCCGAGAACCTGGTGGACACCGAGCTCTTCGGCCACGAGGAGGGGACCTTCACCGGGGCGACCCGCAACAAGGCGGGCCTGTTCCGCAGCGCGGACGGGGGGACCCTGTTCCTCGACGAGATCGGCAGCTTGCCGCTGACCAGCCAATACAGCTTCTTGCGCGCCCTGCAGGAGGAGGCCGTGCGCCCGATCGGTGGCCACCACGAGATCCCCGTCGACGTGCGCGTGATCGCCGCCACCAGCGACGACCTCGACGAGGAGGCCCGCCGCGGGTTCTTCCGCGAGGACCTCCTGTTTCGCCTCGACGTGATTCGCCTGGTGGTGCCCCCCCTGCGCGAGCGCCCCGAGGACGTGCTGCACCTCTTCGGGCACTTCCGCCGCAAGCTCGCCAAGCACTACCGGCTCGAGCCGCCGAGCCCCACCGACAGCTTCCTCGAGGCGCTCCTGGCCTACGAGTGGCCGGGCAACGTGCGCGAGCTGGAGAACGTGACCGAGCGCCTGGTGCTGACCCACCACGGCAAGTCGATCAGCCAGCGCCAGTTCGAGACGCTCAAGCGACCCTACCGCAAGCGCCCCGTGCGCCACGAGCCGAAGAGCGTCTCGGAGCGGCTCAAGCCGCCCGCCAAGCGGGAGGGCCCGAGCTTCGACACCTCCAAGACCCTGAAGGCGAACGTCGAGCAGACGATCGACGAGCTGGAGCGGCGCTACTTGATCGAGGTCATGGAGAAGAACGCGGGCCGCGTGGCCGAGACCGCTCGCACCGCGGGGATCAGCCCGCGGACCCTGCTGCGCAAGATGAAGCGCCACGGGATCGACAAGCACCAGTTCCGCGGGTGAGCCGCGGCCTGGCGGCCTCCGCCGCGACGGCCCAGGCGCGTCAGCCCGGGGCGC
>JAGQRJ010000452.1 GCA_020425635.1 Planctomycetota bacterium
AGCTGCGCGCCCACGGGGCCGCCGTGCAGCAGGCTCGCCAGCAGCTCGACCAGGGCCGCGGAGCTCCCGCCCAGGGCGCGCTCGAGGTCGAGCCCGACCTCGAGCAGGCACACCCGCTCGCCGTCGAGCACGACGCCCTCGAGGTCGAGCTTCGCGACGTCGACCTCGGAGCCCGCGAGCAGGAGCAAGGCCTCCCCGGCCGAGAGCGTCCAGCGCAGCGCACGCTCGACGCTGGGCGGATCGTCGAGCAGGACCTGGCTGAGCGGGGTGCCTTCGACGTGTTCGCGGACCACGTAAATGCGGCCGCCCTCCTGCCCGACCTCGAGGGTCGCCGCGAGCGCGCGATGGGTGACCCGGCTGCACGCGCTCAGGCGCTCCCGCAGGAGGTCCTGGGCCGTGGGGGGCAGGGTCGCGTAGAGGTGCAGCAGGCACTGCGACGAGAGCCCCGGGCGCTGCACGACGAAGCGCGCGCGCCCGCCGCGGTCGCTCAGCCGGTGCTCGACCTCGTAGGGCCCGATCAGGACGCGTCGCTGGGTGCCGGAGCCCGAGGCGTGGGAGGGGCGTGCGCGGGAGCCGTGGGCCCCCCCGAGCTTCGAGCCCGAACCCCGGGCGTGCAGCGGCCCCACCTCGGAACCGTGGCCTCGGGCGCGCTCTGACCCCGACCCCAAACCCGAACCGTGTACGTGCACCTCGACTGCGGCGACCTCTGCTGGGGGACTCCCCTGAAGTGTGGCGGCCTCCGCCGGCTCACGCCAGCGGGGGCTCGCTCAGCGCGGGCGCCAGTCGGGGAAGTCCGGGGGGAGCGGCGTCTGGGTCCGCTTGCAGATCTTCCACACCGTCTCGAGGGCGGCCTGCCCGACCTCGCCGCGCTCGCCGACGAAGCGCATGAGCGCCGGCAGGCATTGGGGGTCGCCCGCGTAGGGCAAGGCCCGAATGCACGCCGCGTGAACGGCGCCGGTCACGTCGGGAGCGTCGAGCCGACCCACGAGGAGGGGCGCGGAGCCCTCGACCGCGCCGAGCGCGATCGCCGTGGTCCGCGCGACCAGCAGGTCGTCGTCGCCGAGCAAGGTCCAGAGGGCGTCGTTGGCGCGGGGGTCGTGAACCCGGCGCGTGAGGCCCATGGCGGCGGCCCTGCGGGTCGCGGGGTCGGTCGACTTCGCGGCCTCGATCAGGGCTCGCAGCGCCTCGGCGCTGGGGTCGCGGCCGAGCTCGCGCGCTGCGGCGATCCGGGCCTGCAGCGACTGCTCGCTGGAGAGCATGATCCCCTCAGGGCCCCGGGTGGGCGACGGGGGCGGCGGACGATGCGCGTCGACCTCGGGGTCGATCCGCTCGACCTCGCCTCCGCGCGCGCCTCCGGTGGGGCCGTGCCGGGGGGTCAGGTCGACGACCACCGCGGGGAGGACCACGAGCAAGACCACGCCCACGAACACGGGCACGAGGGCCAGCTGCACGGTGCGGATCTTGATCGGGCGGTATTCGAACTCCTTGCGCCGGGCGGCCACCGCGGCGTAGGGATCCTTGGCGTCGGGCTCAGCGGTCCCTGGGCCGGCGTCCTCGCTGGGCGCCGGAGTCGGGTCGGGCTTCTTGGACGAGCGCCAGGACCGCACGGAACTCCCGGGGGTTGGGGTGAGCCCCTATCCTGGTCGAAGGGTCTCCGTCGCGCTACCCAGCGGACTCTCGAGAGCCCGACCGGTCGGGGGTGACCGGTCAGGTCGGGGGTGACCGCTATTGAGGGACGAAGCCCGCGCGGAAGTAGGCGTTCAGCGCCGCCGCGTCGTAGTTCGTGTCGTGGCTGTCGCGGGACTGCGCGCGGATCTTGAGGAAGAAGTTCGCCTCGGTCCCCGGGCCGCCGACGCTCGCGTCGTAGGCCGAGACCGAGCGGTTGGGCTCTTCCCAGGGACCGTTGGTGACCAGGCTCTCGCCGTAGCCGTTGCCGGGCGAGACCGGCCAGTCGTAGACGATGTTGCCGGTGTAGGTCGCGCCGCCCTCTTCCTCGATCGAGCGCCGGTTGGGGCTGTCGGTGATCACGTGGGCGACCACGTTCTCGACCACGTTGACCGTGGCGATGTTGCGGAACTCGATCCCCCAGCCGCGCGGCAGGTCCGGGGTGATGTCGTTGGCGTCGATGATCACGTTGCGGCAGACCTCGCCGGACGAGATCGGGCCGGAGTTGTAGCCCATGAGGATGTTGATCGGGTTCTTGAAGCAGAAGTTGTCGTTGCACGAGCCGCCGGGGCGCACCTGCACGCCGTGGCTCGCGGCGCGGGTCAACACGTTGCGCCGCACGATCAGGCCCGAGTTGTTGTACTGCAGGTAGATGTTGTGGTTGTACATCGTGGCCTCGGCGCCCGAGATCTGCTCGTTCCAGCCGTTGTGGTCGAAGACGCAGTCTTCGACGGTCAGGTTCTGGAGCCCGTCGGCGTAGAGCCCCTGGCCGTGGCCCGCGGTGTTGTAGGCATCGACCACCACCAGGTTGCGCAGCAGCCAGTTCGAGCTGCCGTCGCCGTAGAAGTCCTGGATCACGATGTTCGTCACGTAGCTGTCGAACTTGAGGTCGTCGAGGATGATGTCCCGCGAGCCGCGCAGCCAGTTGAACCCGGGGCCGCCAGCGGTGCCGCTGTAGAAGGGCGAGTCGGGGTCACGGGTGTGGGCCCAGAAGCTGATCCCCACGAAGCACAGCGAGTGGAGGGTGGTCGGGGTGCCGCTGCCGCTGTCGCTCTTGAGCGCGGTCTGGTTGCCGGTGCGGAGCAGCGGGCGGGGGCCGGTGCCGTAGGCCCAGACGACCATGGGCTCCGCGGCCGAGCGCCCCGACTTCTTCCAGCGCCCGAAGGCTTCGTCCCAGACGTCGCCCTTCTTGAGCAGGAGCCAGTCGGGCATGTTGTCGCGCAGGAGCGAGACGCCCTTGGCCAGGGTCTTGACCGCGGTGGCCTCGCTGAGCCCGTCGTTGGAGTCGTTGCCGCCCGACGAGCTGACGTAGACCTTGCGGGTGTCGCTGCTCGGGGTGTAGTTCGCGACGAGGGTGGTCGTCGAGCCGCCGCTGCCGCCGGAGCTGCTGCCGCCGGAGCTGCTGCCGCCGCTGCTGGTGCCGCCGGAGCTGCTGCCGCCGCTGCTGCTGGTGCCGCCGGAGCTGGTGCCGCCGGAGCTGGTGCCGCCGGAGCTGGTGCCGCCGGAGCTGGTGCCGCCGCTGCTGGTGCCGCCGCTGCTGGTGCCGCCGCTGCTGGTGCCGCCGCTGCTGCTGGTGCCGCCGGAGGGCGCGCTCGCGACCACGTTGTTCGTGGTCGGGGCCGGGGCTCCGTTGCTCGTCGAGTTCCCGGTGGTGGCCGTCGGCGCGCTGGGGGCCGAGGAGGGCGGGGGCGCGGTGCCACCACCGCCGCCACCACCGCCTCCACCGCCGCAGCCGTAGAGCGTTCCCACAGTGAGCATGATGGCCGTCGTGGTAAGCAGACGCTTCATGAACCGAACCTCCGGTATCCAGCAACACTAGCGAATCGAGTGCCTACTCCAAAGCACTTGCTTCAAAGTCGACTGGGACAATCCTACCACTTGTGTGTAAAGCTTTGTTGGCACACCGGGTCGATTGGGGCAATGCACAACTTCAACCGGAGTGGCGCCATCTGGCGGCATCCGGTTCGTTTCCGTTTCGTTGGCGGAAGCCGTTGTCCGGTCTGCTCCGAGCCTCCGAGCCTGGTGCGAGTGGGCCATTTCCCCCTAGGTCATGCGATACTCCCCAGCCTCACCGCGACCCAAGGAGGACCGGAATGCAGGTCAGGGAAATCGCGATCGTCGACGCGTGCCGCTCGCCGATTGCCAAGTCGAAGAAGGGCGCCCTCAACGCCCTGACCCCCCTCGAGCTCTCGGCCCAGGTCGTGAACGCCTTGATGGAGCGCAACCCCAAGGTGCCCAAGGATCGCTTCGAAATGGTGGTCGCCGGGACGGCGTATCCCGAGGCGGAGCAAGGCTTGAACGTCGCGCGCTTGATCGGCCTCAAGACCGGCTTCCCGGTCTCGGTCGCCGGGGTCACGGTCAACCAGTTCTGCGCGAGCTCGCAGCAGGCAGTCATGATCCTGCACGACGCCATGGCCCTCGGGAAGGGTGACGCGGGCTTGGCCGTGGGCCTCGAGCACATGGCGCGGGTGCCCCAAGGCGGGTTCAACCCCTCCCTCGACCGCGAGCTGCACGAGCGCAACGTCTACATCGGCATGGGCGACACCGCCGAGGTCCTGGCCACCGAGCTCAAGATCTCCCGCGACGACCAGGAGGCCTTCGCCATGCGCAGCCATGAGAAGGCGCTGCAGGCGTGGAGCGAAGGCGCCTTCGCCAAGGAGGTCGTGCCGATCGCCCTCCCCGGCGGCGGGACCTGCGCCCAAGACGAATTCCCCCGCGCCCCCGACGCCGCCAAGCTGCGCTCGCTGAAGCCGGCCTTCCGCACCGACGGGACCGTCACCGCGGGCACCTCGTCGCCGCTCTCGGTCGGGGTGGCCGCCGTGCTGCTCATGCCGGTCGAGGTCGCCCAGGAGCTGGGCGTCACCCCCCGCGCCACGATCCTGAGCACCGCCGTCGCGGGCGTCGACTACGAGCGCATGGGCCTGGGGCCCGTCCCCGCCAGCGAGAAGGCCCTCGCGCGCGCGGGCCTGACCCTCGACGACATCGACGTGATCGAGCTCAACGAGGCCTTCGCCGCCCAGGCCTTGGCGGTGATCCAGAAGGGCGGCTGGGAAGCCCACGTGGACAAGATCAACCCCCTCGGCGGCGCCCTGGCCTTGGGTCACCCCCTGGGCATGAGCGGCGCGCGGATCATCGGCACCGCGCTGACCGCCCTCGAGCGTGGCGGCGGCAAGCACGCCCTGGTGACCATGTGCGTCGGCGGCGGCCAGGGCGCGACCACGATCCTCAAGCGCTGGGGGGCCTGATCGTCATGGAGTTCCTCCCCAAGCGCGTCGGGGTCGTGGGTGGCGGGATCATGGGCACCGGGATCGCCGCCCTGTTCGCCAACCTCGGGATCGACTCGACCCTCTTCGACCTCGACGCCGCGACCGCGGCGAAGTCGATCGAGGCGCTCAAGAACGCGACGAAGCTGCCCCAGCTCACCTCGCGCCGCAACGCCAAGCGGATCACCCCCGCCTCGACCACGGACTACCCGACCCTGCTCCCCGCGTGCGACGCGATCGTCGAGGTCGTGCCCGAGATCTTGAGCCTCAAGAAGAAGGTCCTGGCTGGGATCGACGCCCACCGGCGGCCGGGCTCGATCGTGAGCACCAACACCAGCGGGCTCTCGGTCAACGCGATCGTCGCCGACTGCTCCGACGACCTGAAGCGGCACTTCCTCGGCACGCACTACTTCCACCCGGTGCGCTACATGCCCCTGGTCGAGCTGATCCCCTGCGCCGAGACCCAGCCCGAGCTGCTCGAGGCCTACGGCGCGCTGCTGCGCCGGGCAGGCAAGCAGGTCGTGATCGGGCGCGACACGCCCAACTTCATCGCGAACCGCGTCGGGATCTACGCCATGCTCAAGGTCATGGCGCTGACCGCGAAGCACGGCTTCACCTTCGAGGAGGCCGACGCGATCACCGGCCCGCCCATGCTGACGCCGAAGACGGCGACCTACCGCCTGGCGGACATGGTCGGGCTCGACACGCTCCTGCACGCGACGGCCAACAGCTACGAGAACTGCCCCGACGACCTGCAGCGCGACGAGCTGCAGCCGCCGGCGCTGCTCACGCGCATGGTCGAGGCCAAGCGCCTCGGCCTCAAGACCGGCGCCGGCTTCTACAAGAAGGACGGCAAGCAGATCCTGACCCTCGACCCCGAGAGCTTCGACTACCGCGCGCAGATCAAGCCCGACCTCGAGCGGGTGCGCAAGGCAGGCAAGCTCTCCGACCCCAAGCAGCGCCTCGCCGCCATGCACGAGGGCGACGACCGCGTGGCCGCCTTCGCCCAGGAGCTCACGGCCGCCGTGGGCGCCTACGCGCTGCACCGAGTGGGGGAGGTCGCCGCCGACTTGAAGACGATCGACGACGCCATGTGCTGGGGCTTCGGCCGCACCCTGGGGCCGATCGCCTGCGTCGACGCCCTCGGGCTCGAGCGCGTGGCCGGCTGGATCGACCGCGCGGAGATCCCGCGCCCCGCGCTGCTCGAGCAAGCCCTGGCCAAGGGCACCACGCTCTACGGCTACGACGACGCGCAGCGCGTGACCTACTTCTCGCCCCCCGCGGGTCACGTCTCGGTGCCCGACGACCCCGCGGTGCTCGACCTCCCGCGCCTGCACCGGCTGGGCAAGGCCGTGTCCGAGAACGCCTCGGCGAAGCTCGTGGACCTGGGCGACGGCGTGGTCCTGCTGCAGCCGGCGTCGGCCTACGTGCCGGCCCTGAACCCGATCGACGACGGCGTCCTCGACCAGCTCGAGGCGGCGCACGAGCACATCGCCCAGGGCCGCTTCCGCGCGCTCGTGATCGGCAACCAGGCCGACAACTTCTGCGCCGGCGCGAACCTCAAGGCCGTGGTGGACCTCGCCGCGGCGGGCAAGCTCGGCGCGATCGAGGCCCTCGCCAAGCGCCTGCAAGACCTCGGGCTGCGCGGGCTGCACGCCGACTACCCGGTGGTCGCCGCGCCCCACGGGCTGACCCTCGGCGGCGGGCTCGAGCTCGCCCTCGGGGCGCAGCTGCGCGTGGCCGCGAGCGAGCTCTACGCAGGCCTGGTGGAGGTCGGGGTCGGGCTCGTGCCCGCCGGCGGCGGCTGCCTGCGCCTGCTCCAGCTGCAGAGCGCGAAGCGCAACCTGCGCGGGCGCCCGCTGGGCCCCATGCAAAACGCCCTCGCCGTGTTCCAGAAGATCGCCTACGGCACGGTCTCGTCCTCAGCGGCCGACGCCCAGGAGCAGGGCATGCTCGCCCCCGAGGACCGGATCGTGGCCCGCGGCGACGCCGTGCTCAAGGCGGCGAAGGACGCGGCCCTCGAGCGGCTCGAGGGCTTCACCCCGATCCCGCCGACCCCCGTGGCCTTGCCCGGCGAGGGGGGCTACCTGTCCATGCTCTCCGAGGTCGACGCGCTCCTGCGCCGCGGGGCGATCCCGCCGCACGGCGCGACGATCGCCCGAGTCCAGGCGCGGATCCTCAGCGGCGGGCCCGACGCGAACCCCACCGAGCCGACCTCCGAGGAGCGGATCCTCGAGCTCGAGCGCGAGGGCTTCATGGAGCTGGTGCAGCACCCCAAGACCCACGAGCGGATCGCGCACATGCTCAAGACGGGCAAGCCGCTGTTCAACTGAACTCGGGGCCGAGGAGGGACCGCGCCAGGCTCGGCGCGCCGGCACCGACGCCGCTCGAGCACGACGCGCCAGCCTTCCGCGGGAGCCGTCAGGCCCACCCCTCGACGTGGAGCCGGCAGTCTCGACGCGGGGCCGAAGGGACTCCACCCACTTGGGTTCGCCTCCACGGGTCGTCCAGGACCAGGCGCTTGCCGGTTTCCGGCTTTCGCGGACCGAATGTGCAGATCTCGCACACTCGGGAGTCCGCGCGTGGCCGGTGTAACTTGCTGCTTTGAAGTGAATAACGCCAAGTCCTCGGTGTGGTCCTCAACGTGCGCTCCCCCTGCCGTTCCCCAAGGAGGAGCCCATGAACTCACGCACTCTCGCCTTCCTCGTTCCCTTCGTCGCGGTGGCGCCCGCCCTCGCTCAACAACGCACGCTCGCAGAGATTCGCGCGCAGTACGACGCGCAGGTCATGGCCGTCCCCGGCGTGGTCGGCGTGGGCACCGGGGCCAACGGCCTGGTGGTCTACCTGGAGCACGCAGCGGCCCAAGGCCGCGTGCGCGCGGCGCTGCCGGGTTTGTTCAACGAGTTGACGGCCAGCGGGCACGGGGTCTCCTTCGTGGTGACCGGGCCGATCGTCGCGCAACAACGCACGCTCGCGGAGATCCGGGCGCAGTACGACGCGCAGGTCATGGCCGTCCCCGGCGTGGTCGGCGTGGGCACCGGGGCCAACGGCCTGGTGGTCCTGCTGAAGACCGCGGCGACCGAGGCGCGCGTGCGTGCCGCGCTGCCGGCGCTGTTCAGCGAGCTGGTGACCCACGGCTACGGGGTCTCGTTCGACGTGACCGGGCCGATCGTGGCGCAGCAGCGCTCCCTCGCGGACGTCCGCGCGCAGTACGAGCCCGCGATCCTCGCGGTGACCGGCGTGGTCGGCCTGGGTGAGGGCGCGAGCGCGCTCGTGGTCTACGTCGAGGCCCCCGCCGACGTGGCGCGGGTGCGCGCGGCCCTCCCGAGCGGCCTGACGAGCGACCTCGACGCCAACGGCCTGACCCTGCGCCTCGAGGCGATCGGGCGGGTGGTCGCCTACGCGAGCTTGCGCGAGATCCGTGATCGGCACGACGCCGCCGTCATGCGCCTGCGGGGCGTCGCCGGCGTGGGCAGCAGCCAGACCGGCCTCGTGATCTACGTGGTCAGCGAAGCCGCCAGGGCGGAGGTGAACGCGGGGCTGCCGGGTCAGCTGCGCGCCGAGCTGCTCGCCAGCGGCTTCGACCTGAACGTCGTGGTCAGCGGCCCCTTCGTCGCGCTCAGCGGTGACTGGCAGCCTCTCGCGCGCGGCGACCGCTGGACCTTCCGCGAGCAGCGCAGCGGCGAGGAAGTCCGCAGCTGGTCCGGGCGCAAGGTCGGCAACTGGCGGCGCGTGGGGCTGGCGGACCTGGGCGCCCGTTGGGCGACGCTCCACCGCAACCGGCTCTACGTGTGGGACGGCCGCCCGCAGCGCGTGTTCGACTTCGAGCTCGCCACCGGCGACGGCGTCGACGTCAACCTCAGCGGCCGCGAGCCCGGGCGCATGGTGCTCGCAGCCCGCGACGAGCTCGTGGCCACCCCGGCCAGCACCTTCCGCGGCTGCACGCGCTTCGACTGGATCGGCGCCACGCCGGGCAGGGGCTGGGGTTCGTTCTGGTTCGCGCCCGGCGTGGGCTTGATCAAGTGGACCCAGTGGGAGCAGAGCAATGCCCGCACCTTCGAGCTCGCTCGGGCGCACGTCGGCGGGCGTGACCTGCCCGCGGGCGGCCCCACGCTGCCGGCTCCGCTGCCGAGCCTTCCCGCGCCGCGCCCGGCGCGCTGAGCGACGCCCGCGCGCTGCTCGCCTTCGCTCGGTGCAGCAGCGCGCGGCTCGCTCCGCCCACCAACGCAGCGGTCTCCGCCGCCAGCTGCCCGAGCGGCGTGCGAAGATCCCGGCGTGACTGGGCTTCCCCCTCGATATCGGGCGGAGCGCGAGCTCTCCTCGCGCGTGACCCTCGCCTACGACACCCAGACCGGCGACGCGGTCGTGGTCAAGCGCTGGACGAAGCTCGACGCGCCCCAGCTCGTTGCCGCCGAGCTCAGCGCGCTGCAGCGCGCCCGCGGGGCGGGGGTCGTCGAGTTTCGCGAGGCTGGCCTGCTCTCCGACGGGACCGCGTTCCTCGTCACCGACCGCGTCGTCGGGCGAGAGCTGCTCGCCTGGGCAGGAGGCCGATCTGCCGACGAGGTGCTCGAGCTCGGCGCGCAGCTCGCCGAGACCCTGGCTCGCCTCCACGAGCTAGGCGTGGTGCACGGCGACGTGCAGCCGAGCAACGTGCTCGTCCGCGCGGACGACGATCGCCCGGTGCTGATCGACTTCGGCCTCGCCGGCAAGCTGGCCAGCCCGGCCCCCGCGGCAGGCGCGCTGCCGTACCTCGCACCCGAGCGGCTGCGCGGCGAAGCCCTCGACGCGCGCAGCGACGTCTACGGGCTAGGGGCCAGCCTCTACCGTGCGCTGACCGGTGCGCTCCCCTACTCTGCACCGAGCGCGGCCGACCTCACGCGTCAGATCCTCGCGGCGCGAACCCCGCCTGCCGACGCCGGCCCCGCCGTCGCGGCGCTCCTGCACCCCGACCCCGCCCTCCGTCCGCCCGAGGGCAGGGCCGCCGCCGCCATGCTCCGCGCGCGCGCCCAGACCCCTGCCCCGCCAAGCGAAGACCCCCTCGTCGGTCGCGCGGCGCTCCTCGAGCAGCTGGAAGGCCGGCTCACGGCGGGCGGGGCGCTTTGGCTGCGCGCTCCGAGCGGCATGGGCAAGACGCGGCTGCTGGCCGAGCTGGCGACCCGCGTGGTCGGGCGGGAGGTGTTCGCCGTCGAGGTCGAGGCGCGTCCGGGCTCGCTGTCTCCGATCCCTGAGCTGCTCCGCGCCCTCGCGGCGCGAAGTCCCGGCGCCCAGGGCGCGATCCGCCGCCGTCGTCGGGCCAACGCGTTGATCGACGCCAGCTCGGTGCCCCACGGCGACGTGTTCGCCCAGCTGCAGCTCGCCGAGCAGGTCGCGGGCGCGCTGCTCGAAGCCGCTCGCCTGGAGAACTGGGTCGCGCTGATCGACCTCGCCGGGACCCCCGAGCCGCAGGCCGCCGAGCTCCTCGGCCTCGCGCTGCGTCGGCTCGAGGCGGCGCAGCCCCCGGCCTTGATCGTCGGCGTGGGCGAGCTCGGCGGGGCGCCAAACCTCCCGGTGCCGCCAGTCTCGAGCGCCGCGCTCGCGGCACTCCTCCGTCGCCACGCGCCAGACCTCGAGGCAGGCGCCCTCGCAGCCGCAGCGGAGGCCTGTGCTGGCAGGCCGGGCGACGCTACCGATCTGGCGCGCGCGCTGAGCGCGCTCGCTCCCGCGGCTCGCCTCGAGTTGCTGGAGCGGAGCGACCCGATCGACGCGGCGCTCTTGCGCCAGCTGCCTGCGCTCGGCCGCGAGCTGGCCGACGCCCTCGCCGTGGCCGGGGAGCCCCTGCCGCTGCGCGCCGTGGAGCTGCTCGTCGGCAGCGGCCACGTCGCCGCCCTCGCCCTCCGCGAGCTGACCCTGTCGGGTCATGCCCGCTTGCGACACGGCGCGGTGCACCTCGCCCGGGCTGGCCTCGCCCGCGCGCTCCGCGCCGCGCTGACTCCCGCGGAGCGCCGTCGCTGGCAAGGCACCCTCGCGGGCGCGCTGACGGCCCTCGAGCAGGGAGCGGGCGATCCCCTGGTCGCCGCCGAGCTTTGCTTGGTCAGCGGGCGGCGGCAGGCCGGCATCGCGCTCGCCCGGGGCGTAGCCCAGCTCGCGACCGCTCAAGGCGCCTTCGCGCGCGCGGCCCGCGCGTGGGAGCTCTGCCTCCCCGCGCTCCAGGACCAGGCGTGGCTCGACGCCTGCGCCGAGCTCGGCTGGCTCTACGTCGAGGCCGGCGCCGCCGAGTGCGCGATCCCCCACCTCGAGCGCGCGATCGACGCCGCTGCGCCTGGACGCGCCGGCGAGTTCGCCGCGCGGCTGGCCCAGGCTTGGGTGAGCCGCATGCGGTTGACTCAGGCCGAGGCGCTCTGCCGGGCTCACCTGCCCGCCGCAGAGGGGCAGGTCCGCGCCGACCTGCTCCGCTCCCTCGGAGTGGCGCTCCTCCGCGGGGGCCGCTACCAGGAGGCGATCGTCGAGCTCGAGGCCGCCCGTGGCGCCGGAGACCCCGCGACCGTCGCGCGGGCGACCTCCCACCTCGCCGTGGCGCACAAGGAGCTCGGCGACTATCCGCAGGCCACGGCGCTGAACGAAACCGCGCTCCAGCTCTCCCAGGAGCTCGGCGACCTCCGCGGCCAATGCGTGACCCTCTCCAACCTCGGCAGCATCGCCCTCGACCGCCAGCGCTACCCCGAGGCGCTGACCCACCTCGAGCGAGCCCTCGACATCGCCCGCCGCACCGGCCTCCAGCCCGCGGAGGCGATCGTGCTCAACAACCTCGGCGCGGTGCTCCAGGGCCAGGGCGCCCACGAGCAAGCGCTCGCCCGCTACCACGAGGTGCTCGCGATCTCCCGCAGCGCGGGCTTGCCTTACGCCGAGGGGCTCGCCACCAGCAACCTGGGCAACATCGCTCGCCTCCGCGGCCGCTGGGCCGAGGCTGAGTCGTTCTACCGCGAGAGCCTCGCGATTCGCGCGCGCACCGGAGATCAGCGGGGCGCGTGTTACTGCCGCTGGCACCTGGGGCAAGTCGAGATCGGGCGCGGACGCTACCGCCGGGCGCTCGAGCCCCTGGGCGAGGCGCTGGTCGACGCCGAAGACTCTGCCCGCGAGCTCGTCCCCAGCGTGGTTCTCGACATCGCCCGCGCCCGGGCAGGCCTCGGCCTCTTCGACCACGCCCGGCGTGATCTGGCACGCGCGCAGCGCCGCGCCGAGAAGGCCGAGCTCGACGGCGTGCTGCGTCAGGCGCAGTTGCTCGCCGCGCGCCTGGACGTGATCGAAGCAGACCCCGCCGACCAGGCCGCCCTCGACGCAGTCGCCGAGGCCCTCCGAGCCGGCCTGGCCGACGGCAGCGAGAGCCTGGAGCGTCACGAACTGCGCGCCCTGCTCACCCTCGCTGGCCTCGAACGCCAAGGGAAGCCCTCCGCCGCCCGCGCCAGCCTGGCCCGCGCGTCCGCAGCGGTCGAAGCCCTCGGCGAGTTCGGCGCCGCCGAGGCGCAGCTCCTCCAGCGGCTGACCAGCGACGACCCACCCACCCTCCGCGAGCTCGCGGCCTTCCCGCCCCGGCTCGCCGACGATCGCGGCCTCGACGGGCGCGCAGCGACCGGCTGGGAGATCCTCCGCCAGCTGCTTGGCGAACCCGCCGAGACCCTCCCCCAGGCCGCCGTCGAGGCGCTCCTGGTGCACACCGGCGCCACCCGCGGCGCCTGCGTGCGGTGCGACTCGAGCGGGCCGCAGGTGATCGCCGCCGCAGGCGAACCCGACCCGCCCAGCCAAACCCTGGTCGAACGCGCCCTGGCCTGCGGGCGCGCTCAACTCCTCGAAGACGCGAGCGCCCTCGCGAGCCTCCAGGGGGCGCGCAGCGTCACCGAGCTCGGCGTTCGCGCCGCCCTGACCGCTCCGATCCCCGGCGAGCATGGACCCCTGGGCCTGCTGGTCCTCAGCGACGTCCGCCCCGGAGTCCTGGGTGAGGACGACCTCGAGCTCGCCGAGCTGGTCGCCAGCGTCCTCTCGCCCAGCCTGCTCAGCGCACGCCTGCGGAGCGACGTCGAGGTCCTCAGTCGAGCGCTGGGCCGGGCCGGACCCGCTCCGACCCCCAAGCCCGAGCGCACGGCGAGCCCCTTCGTTGGCCGGAGCGCTCGGACGCGCAAGCTGCGCAGCGCGATCGCACGCTACGCCGAGGCAGACCTCCCAGTCACGATCGTCGGTGAGACGGGCTCGGGCAAGGAGGTCGTCGCGCAGGCGATTCACAGCGCCAGCCCACGCGCGCACGCCCCCTTCGCAGTCGTCGACTGCGCTGCCCTCGCAGCAGGCCTCCTCGAAGCCGAGCTCTTCGGAGTCGCCCCCGGAGCTTTCACCGGAGCCGTCGCCCGCCCCGGCCGCTTCGAACTTGCCGCCGGAGGCACCGTCGTCCTCGACGAAGTGGCTGACGTTCCCCTCGACCTCCAGGCCAAGTTCCTGCGCGTGCTCGAGGAGGGGGAGGTCCGACGTGTCGGCGGCGAGGCCCCGCTCGCCGTCGACATCCGCTGGCTCGCGACCAGCCGACGTCCCCTCGCCGAGTACGTTCGGGCCGGAGCCCTGCGCGCCGACCTGCGCTTCCGGCTCGAGGGCGCAGTCCTCGAGGTCCCCCCCCTGCGCCACCGCAAGGCCGACCTCCTGCCGTTGATCGACCACTTCCTCGAACCCCTCCGCCTCCGAGGGCGCGCACCGATCCGCTTCAGCGCTGCCGCCCTCGATCAGCTGCGCGGATACTCCTGGCCGGGAAACGTCCGCGAGCTGGCCCACTTGATCGCGCGCCTGAGCGCGCTCTACGCAGGCGAAACCATCACCCCCAACCGGTTGCCCAGCGACGTCAGCAGTGGAGGTCCAGCCAGCGTGACCCTCGAGGACATGGAACGCGAAGCCCTCGTGAGCGCCCTCGCTGCGACGGGTGGCGTGAAGAGCCGCGCTGCGGAGCTGCTGGGCGTCCCGAGGCGGACCCTCTACGACAAGCTTCGACGCCATGGGCTGATGTAGATCAGGACCTGGACGGTGAAAAGTCCGCGGCGGCGACTGCGTGGGACTTCGGCCAGCTCTCCAGGGCGACCGCGCAAGGACCACGGGTCTTGCGCGCGGTCGCCGGGGCGACCACGCTGGACCCATGAATCCCTCGCACCAGCTGAACGTCGAGTGCGCATGAGGCGTGCTTGGGTCGGAGCGCTCGTGGTCTGCGCCGCTGCCGTGGCCGAGGGAGACACCCTGGTCCTCGCCGGCGGCAAGACCCACACCCGGGTCCGGGTGCTCGCGATCGGGCCGGAGGACGTGGCCTTCGCCACCGCCGAGGGCGCGGTGGTGTTCTGCGCGCGCCACGAGGTGCTGCAGCTCGTCGACGAGCGCGGGCAAGCTCGCGGGTGGAGCCAAGCGACCGAGCGCGACCCGGTGGCGGTGGTCACCGAGCTCGTCAACGACGGTGTGCGCCTGCGTCCGCCCAAGGGCGAGGCCGAGGTCGTGCAGCTCGAGAGCGTGCTGCGCGTCGGGGACGAGCTCTGGACCGGGCCCTACGGGCGCGCCGTGCTCCGCGGCGCGGGGGGTGAGCTGCTCCGCGCGCGGGGTGACGCCGTGCTGCGCGGAGACGCCGACGGGGTGCGGCTCAACGGGGGGACGCTGCGCGTCGAGAAGCCGAGCGGGTCGACGACCGTGCTCGTCCGCGGGGGCAAGGTCGAGGTTCAGGAGGGGCAGGCGGCGCTCGAGGTGCGACCCGCTGCCGTGCGCGTGACCGCGCTCGAGGGGCACGCCGTCTACACCGGAGACGCGGGGTTCCGCGTCGAGCTCCCGAGGAACCACGCCCTCGACGTGCTCGCCGCGAGCCCCGGCGAGCCGGTGGCCGTGATCGCGAGCAACGCCAACGCCTGGCCGGTGCGGCTTCAGGTCGGCGAGCGCTGGCTCACGGTGCAGCCCGGCGAGCGCGCGGTGCTCGTGGGCACCGAGGCGGCGCTCCCGCCCGCGGCCGGGAACGGCGCGGCGAGCGCGAGCGCGGTCGCCCGGGTGGTGCGCGTGCTGAGCGGGTTTCAGCTGCGCCGCGAAGGTCAGGCGCGCCACGTGAACCCCGCGGCCGCCGAGGGCCTCGAGCTCGTGCGCGGCGATCGGATCTCGAGCCTCGACGGCACGGTGTGGATCGAGGAGGGCTCGTCGCGCCTCGAGCTGTTCGCGCGCAGCGAGGTCGTCGTGGCCGAGGACGAGCGCGGTCCGACCCTCGGGCTCGTGGGCGGTGAGGCCCACCTCAGCGGGCGCGAGGTCCTGTTTGGCTTGCCCTGGGGCGACGCGCGGGTGCGCGGGGCGGCCCTGCTGCGCGTGCGCGGACGCCAGCTCCTGGTCGCCACCAACGACGGCCTGGCGGTGGTCTCGCTCTCGACGGGGCTGCGCCTGCGCGTGCCCGCGGAGAGCAGCGTGAGCGCGGTGCTCGAAGAAGGAGACGCCGAGTGGTCGGTGCGCGCCCAGCCCGGCAGCGCGGCGCTCCAGCTCAGCCACGACGAGCTCGAGCTCGCGCTCAGCGACGGCGCCCTGGCGCGCTGCGCGCGCGACGGGGAGTTCAGCGTGACCGAGGTGCACGGCGCGCGCCTGGAGCTCGACCGCCAGGTCAGCGCCAAGGTCGGCCGCGTGGCCGGGCGCGCCGACCCGGTGCTGAGCCTCGCCGACGGCCGGCGCTACCCGCTGGTGCCGGGGACCTACCGGATCGCGCGCCAGGGCAACCAATACCGCGTGCAGGCGCTGCCGACCGGGGTCGAGCAAGACGCCGTGGGCGAGGTCCTCGAGCCCGTGGCCAGCGCGGACCCCGACGCCCCCCAGCCCCCCACCGACACGACCCCCGCCGAGCCGCGAGCGCCCGTGCAGCCGCCGCCGCCGCCCGGGCAGACGCGCACGACCCTCGCCAACGGCGCCGTGCTCACGGGCATGGACTGGGGGCCGATCGAGGTCAAGCGCCAGGTCGGCGACGCGATCGAGGTCGTCGGCCCGGGCGGGGCCGTGTGGGTTGGGCCCGAGGTCCACGCCAGCTTCTCGCGGACCGCCGGGGGCGGCGCGCGCTTGCTGCTCGCCGACGGACGCCGGCTGACGACGGTCGCCAACGGCCCGCCGCTGACCTCGCGCCTCGAGGGCAACGGCTGGCTGCGGGTGGAGGTCGACCGCGGGGGCCAGCGCCGCGCGGTCGCGGTCGAGGCCGGCTGCGACTTCGAGCTCGTGATCATGGACGACTACGTGGCGACCTACGTCTACGGGCAGCTCAAGTACGTCGAGCCGGGCCAGTCCCTGACCGTCAGCCGCACGGGCGGCATGCGGACCACCCAGCTGCCGTGAGCCGAGCCCTCGGCCCTTGCCTCGCCCTCTGCCTCGTCGCCTGCGTCGGCGCGGAGACGATCGAGTTCAAGGACCGCGCGCGCGACCCCCTGCGGGGCCGGATCCTGGTGGAGTTCGCCGCGCACCTGTTCGTGGTCGTCGACGGCGGCGCGCCGCGCTTCGTCGCCCGCGGGGAGGTCTCGCGGATCTTCGACGAGGGCGGGGTCGCGTGGGTCGACCCGGCGCCGGGCACCTTCGCGCGCGCGCTCCCCGGCGAGCCTCGCGCGGCGCTGACCGACACGACCCTCGAGGTGCGGGTGATCCAGCGCGGGCACCAGCCGCTGAGCGGAGGCTCGGGGCCGGTGTTCTTGTTCGAGGGCGACCGCGCCGAGTGCGAGGGGGCCGCGCGGCTGACCCTGCTCGACGGGACCGCGCTGACCCTCGGCGCGGGCAGCAGCGCGCGCGTGGGGGCGACGCTCGAGCTGCTGCGAGGCGAGGCGCGCCTGGTCGCGAGCGCGGGGGGAGCCCGCCTGAGCCTCGACGAGGCGCGCGCGGTCGAGGTCGCCGCGGGCGGGGTCGCGCTCGTGAGCGCGGGGGTCGACGCGCACCTCTACCTCGAACGTGGCCGCGGGGCCTGGGCCCTCCAAGGCGCGAAGGTCGAGCTGCGGCCGGGGCAGGGCGCAGAGGTCTTGCTCCTGGGGGGCGGGGTGCGGATCAGCGCGGACCCCACCAACGCCGACCCGCTGCGGGTCGAGCCTCGCGAAGACGACGGGGAGCCTCGCCCGGCGGTCGAGCTGGCGGGGGGCGAGAGCTACGCCCTGGGCGGGGCGCCGCTGCGCGGCTGGGCCCTGCGCGAAGTGCAGGGGGAGGTGCGCGTGCAGCGCGGCACCCAGCGCGCGCTGCACGCCTTGGCCGTGGCCGCGCGCGACCGCGTGCGGCTCAGCGGCGGAGACCGCGTGCAGACGGGCTCCGCCGCCAGCGTCGCCCTCGTGCGCTCGGGGACCGGCCACCTGCGGCTCGGACCCGAGTCTGCGCTGCGCGTCGCCGACGCCCTCGACCTCGCCCGCGGCGAGGTGAGCCTGGCGTCGACGCGCCCCTTGGCGTGGGCCTTCGGGCCCCGGCGCGCAGCGCTCTCCGGGCGGGGGAGCCTCCGGCGGCAGGGGCCGACCTGGGAGCTCCAGGCGACGGACGGAGCCCTCACCTGGAGCGACTCCGGGGCGGCGCTCGCGCTGGAGCCGGGGAGGAGAGCCCGGCTCGGCGTCGACGCCGACGGCTGGGAGCTCGAGGCTCCCGGGGAGCGGGTCCAGGGCGCCGGCTGGTCGGTCGAGCTGCCCGAGTTCGTCGCCCTCGGGCTGACCCTCACGCCGCAACGCGCCGAGCTGCGCTGCGTCGGGCGACGGACGTGGCGCGTGGCCCGGGGCGCCGCGGCCGCGGTCGACGGCGAGGGGCGCGCGCGCTTCCCCAACGGCGCAGTCGTCTCCCTCCCCGTCGGGGGCGTGGCCGAGGTTCACACGGCGCTGTGGGGCGCCGCCTCCGTCGCGGAGGTCGGCTCTCCGCTGCGGCCCGCGGACGTGGCCGCGGTCGCCTCCGACCGGCCGGCGCTGCTCTCGCTCCCCAGCGGCCTGCGGCTGGCGGTCGAGGGTCCGCTGCAGCTCGAGGTCGGGGGGGAGTGGGTGCGAAGCGGACGCACCCGCCTGACCGTCGCCTCCGCGCAGACCCTGCGGCTCTGCGCGCCCCGTGGCCCGGGCGGGGTCGCGCTCAGCGCCCGCGCCGCCGATCGCCTGGACCTGCCCCCGGGCGAGCTGCGCCTGGTGCTTCGAGGCGGCGGGGCCGAGCTGCGCGCGATCGACCGCACGCTCTGGATCGCAGACGACGCTCCCCCCGTTGACGCCCGCGTGATCAACGCCCGGGGCGACTGGGAGCTGCGCGCCGAGGGGCTGCGCGCGCTGCGTTACCCGGCCGGC
Organism: Planctomycetota bacterium; assembly: GCA_020425635.1. Taxonomy (GTDB): domain Bacteria; phylum Planctomycetota; class J058; order J058; family J058; genus JAGQRJ01. Next base: position 18,206 of record JAGQRJ010000452.1, read on the forward strand.
GCCGGCGGGGCCGTGCGCGTGACGGCCGACGCGCTGCGCTGGACGCCCTAGCCAGCGAATCCGTCACTCAGCCCCGAGTCCGCTCAGGGCGCCGACCGCCCCCACGGTCGAGGGGCGAGGGGCGCGCGCGCTCGCGGGGTCGTGGAGTGTGCCGGTGCGCCCGGCGGGGTCGCGCACCAGGAGCACGCGCCCGCCGACCTTTCGCGACCCGAGCTTGCCCGGGACGCTGCGCTCGGGCACGCTCGTGAGCCCGATCACGTCGACCAGGCTGTCGAGGGCCACGCCGAAGGGGAGCGAGTTGGACACCGCCTGGACGCGAATCCCGGTGACCACGGCCTCCTGGGTCCCTGGCCACACCAGGAGCTGGAGCTGAGCGCTGGGGACCTTGCCCAGGGCCTGGTCCCAGCCGGAGTGGACCCCCTCGAGCGAGTAGCGGGTCCCGTCGCGGGTCTCGAGGGTGCGGCCTCCGTCTTGCAGGCGTCCGCTGACGACGGTCGGCTCGGGCTCGGCTCCGCGCAGCGCGCTCTCGACGACCAGGTCCAGCTCCCCCGCGAGGGCTCGGCCCGCGACCTCGCGCCCGCCGTCCAGGCGGACTTGCCCTGCGGGGGGCACGAAGCCCATGCGCCCGCGGGTCTCGGAGTCGACGCGGCCCGTGACCGGCAGATCCTCCGCGGCCTGGAAGCGGCGCACCGCGCGCTCGGTGGCGTCGCCGTAGTCGCCGTCGTCCTGCAGCGGGTAGCCGAGCTCGTTCAGATGCCGCTGCAGGGCCTGGATCTGCGCCGGGTCGCTGGTGGGGCCGAGCTCCTCCGAGGCCGCAGGCTTGGCCTTCGTCATGGCCGCGTCGAGGCGCGCCACGAGCTCGGGCGAGAGGACGATCAGCGGGTGGCGGATCGGGTCGCGGCCTGGGCGCAGCTCGAACAGCCGAGCCTCGCGCGACGCGCGGTCCACGACCACGCTCACCGGCTGGCCCTCGTGGAACACGGTGGCCTCGAGGGCGAGCCAGGGCGCGGGGGCGTCGCGCTGGTCCTGGGCGAGGAGCGGGGTCGCGCAGGCTGTGCCGACGGTGAACGCGACCAGGAGGCGCGGGAGCAGGGCGTGCATGGGAGGCTCCGATCACGGGGAACCCGCGCAAGCCGAGGGCCATGGAAGCTCGCGCCGGACTCGCCCCGCATGCGGCTCAAACCTTTCACGGAATCGCGCACGGGCGGAGCAGCGCGGCGGCCGCGGCGGCGCAAGCGCTGCGAGCTCGGCGACTTGCCGCCGTGAGGGGCGCCGCCGCAGCGTGCCGTGCTCCTCAGGCCCGATTCCTGCGGTGAGACCGTGGAGGTCGTCAGCGCGGGTTCCGCCACGATGAGGCTCAGGCCCAGAAAGCAGGCGGAATCCCGACACCCAAGGCTCCCTTCGAGGGACTTACGTCGGTCTTCGTCTTGGCGCTGGGGTTGCGCGGGGTGGGGGGGAGCGTGACGGATGCAGGGTCGCTGGGTCGCAATCGCGTGGCTGATCGGGGTCGGCGCCCTGCTCGCCCAGGAGCCGGAGCCCGGGCTGAAGGTCGTGTCCGAGGTCGCGTGCGCGGACCTGTTCGGGCCGGGGACCTACGAGGCCAGCGGGCTCGTGCTGGCCGAGGGGCGGCTGCACCTGGTGTTCGACAACCTCGCGCAGGTGGGGAGCCTCACGCCCGACCTCGACCCCGCGAGCGGGGCGCTGAGCCCCGGGCGGGTCGGGTTCTCGGACTACGAGGCGATCGCCTACGACCCCGAGCTGCGCTGCTTCTACGTCGCGATCGAGGCCGAAGAGGTGGGTCGCAAGACCTGGCGCCCCCGGATCCTGCGCCTCGACGCCTCGGGGGCGGCGACCGGGTCGTGGCAGGTGGAGCGGAAGCTCTACAGCGACAACAAGGGGGTCGAGGGCCTGACCTTCGTTCGCCGCGGGGGCAAGCCCTACCTGCTGGCGCTGCTCGAAGGCAACTACGGCGAGAGCTCGGACCGGGGGCGGGAGGTCGGCAACGGCCGCCTGCTGGTGCTCGGCCAGACCGCCGACGGCGGCTGGGCGCTCGAGCGCGAGCTCGAGCTGCCGAAGACCGTGGCCTTCGTGGACTACGCAGGGATCGACGTGCGGGGGGACCAGGTCGCGATCGTCTCGCAGACCTCGGCTGCGCTGTGGGTGGGGACCCTCGGCGACGACTGGAGCTTCGGGGAAGGCCGCCTGCTGGAGTTTCCCCGCCAGGCAGACGGGTCGCTGAGATACGGGCGGGTCGAGGGCGTCGCCTGGCTCGACGGCACCCGCCTCGCGCTGTGCTCGGACCAGGAGGCTCCGCGGGATCGGGGCAAGGGCCGGGTGGAGCAGGCGGTGCACGTGGTCGAGCTGCTGGGGGCCGTGGATCCACCGGCGCCCGCAGGTGCGACCCGCGGCGGGTTGGCGGGGCGCCTGGGCGGCGACTGAGTCGAGCCGAGGCCGAGTCCCGGCGCCGCGACCCCGGCGAAATCGAGCGGCGCTTTAGCTGAACGCCGCGGACGGTCGACAGGGGGGCATGAGCTCACCCGACCTCGCGCCCACCCGCGCGCCCCGGCGCGCGATCGCCACCCTCAACGAAGGCCCCCTGCACGCCGGGCTCAAGGCCTACTACGCGGAGCCCGGCGACCGGGTGGAGGTGCCGCTGCGCGGGCGTCAGATCGACCTCGTCCGCGGAGCGCTCCTGATCGAGATCCAGACCTCGAGCCTCGGCGCCCTGCGACCCAAGCTCCGCGAGCTCGTGCAGGAGCACCCGGTGCGGGTGGTCTTCCCCGTCGCCGCGGAGACCTGGATCGTGCGCCTGGGCGGCGCGGCCGGCCGGGTCGTGAGCCGGCGGAAGTCCCCCAAGCGCGGCAGGCTCGAGCACGCCTTCTACGAGCTGGTGAGCCTGCCCAAGCTGTTTCGCGAGCCGAACTTCTCGCTGGAGGTCGCGCTCGTCGCCCAGGAGGAGGTGCGCCGGCACGCGCCTGGCCGAGCGCGCCGACGCAAGGGCTGGGTCACCGTCGAGCGGCGCCTGCTCGAGGTCCGTGAGCGCCACCTGTTTCGCCGGGCGAGCGACCTGAGCGAGGTCCTGCCGTCGGGGCTCCCCGCGCCGTTCACCACGGCCGACCTGGCCGCGCGGCTGGAGATCCCGCGGAACCTCGCGCAGAAAATGGCCTACTGCCTGCGCGAAGCGGGGGCGCTGAGGGTCGAGGGCAAGCGGGGCAACGCGCGGCTCTACGGCAGGCGCTGCTAAAGGGCGCCGCGTCGCGCGCTCAGGCGCCCTTGGGCAGGTCCGAGACGTCGGTGTCGGCCTCGATCGTGGTCGCCTCGTCGCTGTCGAGGATCTCGGCCTCGTCGGAGCCGAGCCACACCACCCCCTCGTCGCTGACCATGGGACCCTCCTCGCTGAGCGGGACGAAGGCCATTTCGTCGACGCTGTCTTCGATCTCGTCGCCCTCGATCCCCGCCAGGCCTTCGAGGGGCTCGGGCAGCGGGTCGAGGGACTCGGAGCTGGGGAACAGGTCCTCGCTGGTCGCGTCGAGCACGCTCTCCATGGGCGCGACGTTCTGGTTGTCGTCGAGGAGCACGTAGACCCCCGAGTCGCGCAGCTCGGCCTCGGCGGAGGCGCGGTCCTGGGCCACCGACTGCTCGAGCTCCTCCGCGCTGGGCTCGTCGTCGAGGTAGACGAAGCGCCGCGCGCGGCTGCCCTCGACCACCGCGAAGGAGTCGCCGTGGCGCAGCGGGGTCGAGTCGACGAGGAGGTGCGGGTTCTTCTCGTGGATCAGCTTGGCGCGGCCGCTGATCGAGGCGCGCACCGAGCCGTCGTCCTGGACGATCAACTCCACGCTGCTCGCGGTCAGCTCGGGCGCGATCTCGACGACCTCGTCCTCGCGGCTGTTGTCGACGAAGTTGTAGCGCTCGACCGAGATCTTGCCCTCGGCGTCGATCCCGCGGATCTGGCGGTTGCCCATGCGCGACGCCAGGTAGGCGCGGAAGCGACGCTGGAGCACGTAGGCGATCACCGCGATCACCGCGAGCAAGATCAGCGCCCAGCCGAGGTAGCGCCTGAGGAGGTCGACCGGGTGCACCAGGTGCAGGGTGTGTCGGCCCGTGGCCGGGGTCGCCGTGGCGGTGCGCGCGAGCAGGGTCAGGCTCGCCTCGTCGCCGGGCTCGGCGGGCCAGCGCAGGCGGACGGCGGTGGTCGCCTTGTCGCGGACCTCGAAGGGCTCCGCGACGAGGGTCAGCCCTGCGCCGCCTTCGAGGCTGAAGCTGGCCTGCACGGGGCTGGCGTAGGGGGGCTCGGCGGCGACCTCCACGCGCAGCTCGACCTCCTCGCCCGCGACCGGGAGCGCCCCCAGGATCGGGGTCCCGTCGGCGCGGCTGACCGTGAGCCGCAGGCGCGGGGGAGCCGCGGGCGCGGCGACCGTGACCTCCTTGAAGGAGAGCGGCAGCGGCCCGACCGTGCGCACGTTCAGCCGGCCCGCGACCTCGGGGGTGAAGCTCGCGGTGAGGTCGGCGTCGAGGGTCAGCTCGCGCTCCTCGCCGGAGCCGCAGCGCAGGGCGAGCCGGATCGGCCCTGGCGCGGTGAACCCCGGGGAGAGCTGCCCGCGCAGGAGCAGCGGCTGACCGACCTGCGCCTCGCCTTCGGCGCCGAGGGTCAGGCGCACGGGGAGCACGTCGAGCCGTCGCGAGTCGGCGACGAAGCCTCCCCGCCCGACCTTGAGCACGACCTCGACCTGCGCCGCGGAGCCGCGCGCGTCGACGGTGGGCGGGGTCCCGGCCAGCGGCGCCTCGGCTCCGTCGAGGCGCACGAAGAGCGCGCCGCCCTCGGGGAGCTCCCCCGCGGAGACCCGCACCACGCCGTCGAGCCCGTAGGCCGCGAGGTCGCTGGGGAGGCGCGCGCTGGGGGCGAGGTAGCACACGGCGCCGCCGTGCTCGCCGAGGTCGAGGCCCTCGACGGGCACCTCGAGCAGCCACAGGGTCCCGCGCGCGTCGAGCTTGCGGCCCTCGAGGCTGAGCGGGCGCTGGGCGCGGACGAGGGCCCGCGCCTCGAAGCCGGGCGCGAGGCGCGACTCCCCGGGGGCGAGCTGCAGCGGGTCCATGACCGGCTTGCCCGAGAGCAGCGCCGCCATGGCGGTCACCGCGCGCTCGGGGTCGGCGGGGAGCAGGTCGACGACCTCGGCGTCGAGGGAGCCGAGGAA
>JAGQRJ010000453.1 GCA_020425635.1 Planctomycetota bacterium
CAACCGGCAGTCAGAGAGCCCGCCTGGAGCCTCGCGACCTCGGGCATTTGCGGACCCAGGTCGCACCGTGTCGCCAGCCGGGTCCAAGAAGCGCAGGCGAGCCTGGAAGTTGCCCCTCCAGGCGACCCTCCGTGCCGAGCAACCGGTAGTAGAAGAGCCCTGAGTCCTCCCCCAACTCAACCAAAGCTGGCGAGCTTGCCCCAGGAGTCGTCACCGCGCGCGGGGCGGTCGGCCCGCGCTCAACGCAAGGCGAAGTGCACCTGGAGCTCGGCCCCCGTGCCGAGCTCGCGGGCGAGGAGCGAGGGCGCGAAGCGGCTGCGGCCCTGGGCCAGGTCGCGGATCGTGGCGTTGCGGTTGGCGACCTTGGACCCGGGGCAGCTCTGCAGGCACACCACGCAGCCCGACTTCCACACCGGGATCAGCGCGCGGTTGCCCGCGAGCACCCACGCGAAGCCGTGGCCGTCGAGGTCCTCCAGCAGCGCCTCGATCGGCACCTCGCGCCCGTCGGGGAGCGTGACGCGGACCTCGAGCGCGCTGCCCGTGGCCCGCGCGTCGGGCTCGGGGCGCTCGGGGTCGTCGCGGTAGGTCCAGCTCGCCTCGCTGAGCGTGTCGCCCGGTTGGGCGCCGAGGGCCTCGAGGGCGTCGAGGACCTCGGCGTCGGAGGCTGCGGTGCGCAGCAGGGCCTTGGGCCCGGCGCGGCCGCCCTCCCAGGTCACGAGGTGGTGCCCCGGAGGATCCCCCGCGGCGAAGGCCTCGAGGTCGAGCACCGCCGGGATCGTGACCCGCGCGCGCGCCGTGTCGAGCAGGGGGCCGCTGGGCTGGGGCGCCGCGGGGGCGCGCCGCCGCGCGGTCCAGAAGCACCCGGCCAGCGCGAGCAGCGCCAGCGCACCCAGCACGACTTGTGTCCGCGTGGCCATGCGTTCATTGTAGACGAATGGCAGAGCGCCCACTCCGCGTGTTCATTTCGGCCGGCGAACACTCCGGCGACTCCCACGGCGCGGCCCTCGCCAAGCGCCTGCGCGAGCGCGAGCCGGACATCGTGCTCCAGGGCATGGGCGGCCCGCGCATGGCCGAGGCCGGGGTCGAGCTCCCCTTCGACTTCGTCGAGCACGCGGCCATGGGCCTCGTCAACGTGCTCAAGAAGCTCCCCTTCTTCACCGCCACGCTCAAGGAGACCGCCGCGCGCCTGGTCGCCGACCCGCCGGACGTGCTCGTGCCGATCGACTACCCGGGCTTCAACCTGCGGCTCTCGGGGAAGGCCCGCAAGGCCGGGATCCAGGTCGCCTACTACGTGAGCCCCCAGGTGTGGGCCTGGCGCCCGGGGCGGATCCACCGGATCGCGCGCCTGGTGGACCACATGATGGTCCTGTTCCCCTTCGAGCAGGCGCTCTACGAGGGCGTGGGCGTGCCCTGCACCTTCGTCGGGCACCCGCTCTTCGACGAGCTGCGCCTGCGCAAGCGCTCCCCCGCGTTCCGCGACGGGCTGGGGCTGACCCCCGAGACGCCGCTCTTGGGCCTGCTCCCCGGCTCGCGCCGCCAGGAGGTCGAGCGCAACCTGCCCCTCGAGCTGCGCGCGGCCAAGCTCGTGTACGCCCAGCGCCCCGACGTGCGCTTCGCGATCCCCGTGGCCCAGCCCTCCCTGCACCAGCTGACCCTGGACCTCGTCGCCGAGCACGCGCCGGAGCTCCCGCTGCAGGTGCTCGAGGGCTACGCCAGCGACATCGCCCGGGTCTCGCGCGCCGCGCTCTGCGCCAGCGGCACGGCGACCCTCGAGCTCCTGCACTACGAGTGCCCCATGGTCGTGATCTACCAGGCCACCCGCGCCCAGGCCGTGTTCGTCAAGCGCCTGCTGACCACGAAGTGGATCGGGCTGGTCAACGTGCTCGCCCAGCGCGAGATCTGCCCCGAGTTCGCCGACCACAAGGACCGCTCCGCCGAGATCGCGGCGAGCGCGCTCGAGCTCCTGCGCCCGGGGAAGGCGCGCAAGGAGTGCCTGACCCGCATGCGCAACCTCAAGCAGGAGGTCGACGTCAAGGGCGCGCACCCGCGGGCCGCCGAGACCGTGCTGCGCCTGGCCCGCGAGGCCCGGGCTCGCTCGGAGGCGGCCTCCCGGGGCGTGCGGTAGGATCGAGGCGCAGGAGGTTCCCGTGCTCCGAATCGCGACGTGCTTGGCGCTGCTCTGCGCCCTGCCCCTGACCGCGGCCCCGCTCAGCAACGCCGACGCCAAGCGCCTCAAGCAAGAGATCGCGACCAAGGCCGGCGAGGGCAACTGGACGCAGGTCGGCGAGCTCCTCGTGCAGCTCGCCGAGGCCGACGACGCCAAGACCCTGAAGTTCCTGATCAAGGTCGCGGAGAAGGCCCCGCCGACCTCGGGGGTCGCCGCCCGGATCGCCGACGCCGCCGAGCGCATGCCGAGCAAGGCCGCGCAGAAGGAGCTGCGCAAGGCGGCGAAGAAGTCCAAGTCCGAGGACGTGCGCCGCTCGATCGCGAGCTACTTCGCCGGGCAGCGCGACTGGGAGGCCCTGATCGAGCTGCTCGAGGACGAGGCCACGAGCGTCGTGGCCCTCGCCGCCTGGCGCCTGACCGACGCCAAGGTCGAAGACGCGATCACGCCCATGATCGACGCCATGGACGCCGCGGCCCCCAACGGCGAGACCTGGGACGCGTTGCGCAACGCCCTGGGGCGCATGCTCAAGCGCCGCCTGGGCTCCGCGGGCGAGTTCCGCTCGTGGTGGACCACGGTGCAGTCCAAGGGCGGGCTCGACGCGGTCGAGCCCGAGGACGAGCGCGAGGCCGGCGCGACCTCGGTGCGCCTGTTCGGGCGCGAGATCGAGTGCACGAGCGTGGTCTTCGTGCTCGACACCTCGGGGTCCATGACCTCGATCGACGCGAACCAGGCCGACCCGCTGGCCGGCAGCGACGGCACCAAGGCCCGGGGCGCCGGCGCCTCGCAGGGGCCGAGCCAACAGCCGACTGGCCGCACCCGCCTCGAGCGGGCCAAGATCGCGCTGAACCGAGTGCTCGAGAAGCTCCCGGCGCACTTCAAGGTCAACGTGATCACCTACAGCACCGGCGTGCGCGTGTGGAAGCGCGGCGAGCCGACGGGGCTGCTGCCCCTGGACGAGGCGAACCGCGCCGAGGCGATCGAGTGGGTCGAGGCGCAGACGGCCAACGGCGTGACCGAGACCGACGACGCGCTGCGATCGGCGCTGAACGTCGAGGGGGTCCGCTGCGTCTACCTCCTGAGCGACGGCTTCGTGACCCACGACGGGACGACCCAGGTGCCGACCGAGAAGGTGCTGGAGGTCGTGCGCGAGGCCATGCGCGACCGGCACGTGACGATCCACACCATGGGCTTCGAGGGGGCCGACCGCTCGCTCATGGAGGCCCTGGCCCAGGAGACCGGCGGGAAGTACAGCGACATCAAGTAATGACCCCTTCGCCCACCCCGACTGACGCGAGCCGCGGCTCGAGACCACGCGCCCCGGCGCGGGGGAGGGCGACGTGTTGAAGCTGGGCTTCGTGTTCTTGCTCGGGGGGATCGTGGGCGGGGCGGTGGTCCTGGGCCTCGGGGCCTACGAGGCGAGCCACGAGGGCGACGGCGCCGAGGTGAACGCCGGGGCCGCGGCGCCGGTGGTCAAGCGCCCGCGGCCGCGCGACGTCGCGGAGCTCTCCCCGGAGGCGACCGACGCCGAGCTGGCCGGCTACCTGACCCTGGCCGGCTTCGACCGCGACTGGGAGCACGTGAGCGAGGTGGCCGAGATCCTCCGCGAGCGCGCGGCCACGAAGCCCGTCGCAGACGACGCCGGCGAGGTCGCGGCCGTCGACTCCGCCCGGAACCTGGCCGGCCTGGACCACGACTACCGCGAGCGGATCGCCGAGGTCGAGCTCGCCGGGCGCGACAACCCCGCGACCCGGCTCGTGCGCTCCCAGCGCACGCCCGAGCAGATCACCCAGGGGCTGACCGAGCTCCTCTA
>JAGQRJ010000454.1 GCA_020425635.1 Planctomycetota bacterium
CGAGGCCGAGGCCGAGACCTCTGGCCTCCAAGCCGTAGGGGCGGAGCTTGCCTCCGCCCGCCGTCGCGCTCCCGCGCGTCGCTCGCTTCCCGAGACCGCTGGCCGAGGCCGAGACCTCTGGCCTCCAAGCCGTAGGGGCGGAGCTTGCCTCCGCCCGCCGTCGCGCTCCCGCGCGTCGCTCGCTTCCCGAGACCGCTGGCCGAGACCGAGACCCCCTGGCCTCCAAGCCGTAGGGGCGGAGCTTGCCTCCGCCCGTCGTCGCGCTCCCGCGCGTCGCTCGCTTCCGAGACAGAGGCAGGGACAGAGGTTCGGGGTAAGGTCCTCCAAGGCCTCGAGGCGGGCGCTGAGGGCAAGGCATGGACGAAGACAGACGTGACGCGCGCCGGCGCCTCGACGCCGACCCCAGCGACGAGGGCGCGATCCAGGCCGCCTGGGCCGCGGCGCTGCGCTCAGGCGAGGCGACCTCGGACGCGCTGCGCCTGGCGGCGCACCTGGGCGACCACCCGGCGCGGCGCTTCGCCGCCGAGCGCGGGATCGAGCTCGGCTGGGAGCGGACGGTCGACGACGCGTCCCTCGAGCAGCTGGTCGGGCTGCCCGTGCAGCGCCTGGCGCTGAACCTGAAGGGCGTCACCGACGCCGGGCTCGAGCGGATCGCGCAGCTCCCGGCCCTGCAGGAGCTCGACCTCAACGACCGCCCGATCACCGACGCGGGGCTGGCGCGGCTGGCCGCCTGCGCCTCGCTGCGTGAGGTCCTGCTGCGCGGCACCGCGATCAGCGACGCCGGGCTCGCGCACCTCGCGGCGCTGCCCCGACTGACGGCGCTGACCCTGACCGGGACGGCGATCAGCGACGCGGGGCTCGCGCACCTCGCCGACGCCACCGGCCTGGAGCGCCTGACCTTGATCCACACCGCGGTCAGCGACGCGGGGCTCGCGCACCTCGAGCGGCTCACCGCGTTGACCCACCTCTACCTCGACCGCACCCAGGTGCGGGGCGAGGGCCTGCGGCACCTGGCGGGCATGCAGGGCCTGCAGAAGCTGCACCTGTGGCAGACCGGCGTCGAAGACGCGCACCTCGGGCCGCTGGCCCACCTCCGTCGCGTGCGCGAGCTGAACCTCCACAGCACCCGCGTGACGGGCGCCGGCATGGCCTACCTCGCGGGGTGGAACCGGCTCGAGATCCTCGACCTCGACCGGACCTCGGTCGACGACGCGGGGCTCGTGTTCCTCAGCGGGAACCACGCGCTGCTCTCCCTCGGGCTCGGGCATACCCCGATCACCGACGGGGGCCTCCAGTTCGTGGGCCTCTGCCCGAACCTCTACGTGCTCGACCTGAGCGGGACCCAGGTCACCGACGCGGGGCTGCGCTGCCTCGCTCCGCTCGGCCAGCTGGGGGTCCTGCGCCTCGAAGACACGGGGGTCGGCGACGCGGGCCTCCGCGAGCTGGCTGGATTGCTCGGTCTGGCGTCGCTGGACCTGAACGGGACCCAGGTCACCGACGCGGGCATGCGGTCTTTGGCCCGCCTCCCCGCGCTGCGCGACCTCGACCTGCGCAACACCGCGGTCGGCGACGCCGGAGTGGCGCAGTTCGCGGCGCTCGCAGAGCTGCGGGTCTCGGCCCACGGGTCCCGGGTGACCCCTGCCGGCGCCGCCCGGCTCGAGGCCCAGGTCACGCTCTAGCCCGCACAGCCCACCCCGACGTGGTGAGGTCGTGCGGGCTAGCCCGCAAGGCTCACCACGAAGTGGTGAGTTTGCGGGGTAGCCGCCTGCGAAGCAGGCGGGCTGCGCCGGAGCGAGTCGGCGGCTCTGCCGCCGCGAGCGAGGCGCAAGCGACAGTGTGTACCCGGCCGCAGGCCG
>JAGQRJ010000065.1 GCA_020425635.1 Planctomycetota bacterium
CTCAGGGAGCAGCCTGATCACGCCCGTGTTCAGCAGCGACAGCCGCCTGGTCTTCTACCGCAGCGACGCGGGCGCCGCGGACGACGACCTGCAGCTCTACGTCCGCGACGTGAGCCGGCCGTCGGCTCCCCAGCGCGTCAACGCGACCCTGCTGCTGGGCAGCGACGTCTCCCCCCGGGTGATCCCCGTCCAGGAGGGCTTGCGCGTGGTCTACGTCGCCAGCGAAGCGAGCCCGAGTGAAGACCAGGTCTTCCTCTGCACCTTGAACGACCCCACGGACAGCGCGTCGTTCAGCTACCTGCAGTTGAACAGCACGGTCGCGGGGACCCGCGTGAAGCGAATCAAGGTCTGGGAGCAGTGATCCCCCGGAGGTCCACGCGCGGGCTGCGAGGTCCGCGCGGCCTTGGGTTAGGGCCGGTTCGTCTCGAAACGGCGCCTGAGTCCGGCTGAATTTCGCGCCGGAAATGTCTCGATCACGTCGCGGGGCGGCGTAAACCCTTTGCCGTCCTGGCTCATTCGCTTGGCGCAGCGCATGCGATGACTCCCCGCGAGACGAGTGCGGAGCATGAGACTGAGTGATCTGAGCGCGCTGCTGGCGCTGGTGGCGGGACTCGCCGCCGCGCAGAGCACGCCCCTGGAGACCCAACCCAACCCTCCTCAGGCCGGGCTGCGCGGCCCGGTCGACCTGGACGAAGGCTCGAGCCCCCGGCTGAGCTTCGCCTGGGTCGCCAGCGGCGAGCGCGCCTCGCTCTCCGGGCGCGAGCTCTCCCCCGGGACCTGGCTCTTCGTCGAGCCCGCCGCCGGCGCGGCGACCTCCGGGCTCGCCGCGGCGGTGCAGAGCACGGCCAGCCCCCAGCGGCTGGGTGAGGTCGACGCCAGCTTGCTCAACCTGCGCAGCGGACCGGGGACGTCCTTCCCGGTCGTGCGCCGGGCAGCCCGCCACGAAGAGCTCGTGGTGCTCCGCGCCCAGGGCGCGTGGCTCGAGCTCGAGGACGGCGGGCGCACCGTGTGGGCCCACGGCGACTACGTGCGCTCCGTGGGCGGCTTCGTCGCCGGCTCGCGCTCGATCACGCTCCGCCGCGAGGGCGAGCGCTACCGGGCGATCGTTCGTGAGGGCCGTGAGGTCGTGGCCACCCAGCGGCTGCGCGACCTGAAGCCCACGGTGCTCCTGGTCTCGGTCGAGGACGACCAGGGCTTCCCCACCTCGCTCCGCGGACTGAGGACCTACTACAAGGACCTGGGCTACCGGGTGAACTTCGTGGTCGAGGGCGACCACGCCGGCGTCGCCAAGCTGCTCGAGGCCGCCGCGGACGCGACCCCCTATTCGCGGGTCGTGATCTCGACCCACAGCGGCTGGGACGGCCCCCTGTGGGACGACGGGCAGATCGCGCCCCACGGCGACGCCTTCAAGGCCTTCGCGGCCGCCCTCGCCAAGGGCACGACCCCCGACGCCAAGGTCTACGTCAGCGGCTGCCACGCGGGCGGCTCCAACCGCTACGAGCAACCGGACACGCGGATCTGGGTCCGCGACCTGGCGCGGCTCAGCGGACGCGTCGTGGGCGGCCCGACCGGCTCGACCTCGGCCGCCGAGCACACCGGGCGTCAAACCCTCGCGGTGCTCGAGGGGGTCGGATCCGTGGTCCAGGAGACCGTGCTCGCCACGCCGACCACGGTGATCCGCTGGGGCGCGGGGGTCGAGCGCAGCGAGGTCCCGAACGAGGAGCAGCCCCCGCAGGCGGCGTCGAGCTACGCCCCGATCGACCTGGACGCCTTGTTCCTCGACACGATCTCCGTCACGGCGCCCATGCCCGAGCCCTTCCCCCTCACGCCGAGGGAGCTGGCGCTGGAGCTGGAGCCACTGCAGATCGACCCGGCGACGCTGGAGCTCGACCTCTCGCTCGACGCGCCGACCTTGGACTCGCTGCCCTCTCCGCGCGACCTGATCCCGGGGCAGTAGCCCCCCGGGGGTCTTCTACTCGCAGATCTCGCACACCCCCAGCCCGTCGAGGGGCTCGGGGCGGTCGCGCTCGGCGTTGACGATACAGAGGAACCCGAAGGGCTCGCTGGCGTCTTCGGCCGCGCGGAACTGGTGCGGGTCGGCAGGGCACACGTAGACCATGTCGCCGAACGCGAGGGGGTAGAGCCGGCAGCCGATCTGGACCTCGCCGCGACCGCGCAGGGGGATCACGCAGTGCTCGTGCTCGTGCTTCTCGAGGGTCGAGTAGCCGCCCGGCGCGATCTCGAAGTAGCGCACGTGGAACTTCGGCGACTCGCCGCGCTTCCCGAGCAGCTCGAAGCGGGTCATGCCCTGGTAGGTCGAGGTGTCGGTCTTGTAGGCCTCGGCGGCGACCCCTTGCCAGCGGAAGGCCTCGGGCAGGAAGCGCAGGAACTTCGAGACGTTCTCGAGGGGGACCTCGGTCGGGATCTGCCGGCGAGTGGGCTCGCTCACGTCGGTGCGGGGGGTGCTCATGCTGCCGATCTTAAGCCCTCCGCCGGGGGCCGAGGAGCGGAAACTCGGGCGCGGCCGCCCCGCTCAGGGCTCCTTGCCGCGCAGCCAGGCGCGCCACCAGCTCTGCTCGGCGGGCGCGGCCGGGGGCAGCGCGCCCTCGGCCTCGAGCAGGAGCTCGACGTCTCCCCGGCAGGAGCGGCACCCCGAGCAGGCGCGCGTCCAGTAGGTGACCTCCTTGACCGAGCGCAGCTCGCGCTCGCGGATCGCGCGCCGGATCCGGCCCTCGCGGACCTGGAGGCAGTGGCACACCAGCGGCCCCTCCTCGAGGAAGGGCGAGGGCTCGCCGCGCAGGTTCGCGAGGGCCGCGCGCAGGGCCTCGAGCGGCGGCATGAACATAGGCCGCTGGTCTTCGTGCAGCCCGTAGTGGGCGGCGAGCGCCTCGGGGTCGAGGGCCTCGGCCTCGCCCACGGTCTTCCCGGGGAGGTAGCAGGAGAGCAGCGAGAGCCCGAGCCGGCAGCTGCGGTCCTTCTCGACCGTCCAGGTCGCGCGCTCGATCGTGCCTTCGAGCACGCGCAGGTAGAGCGTCAGGCGCGAGTCGGCCCGCCGCCCCTCGACCTCGCCCTGGGCCTGGGGGTCGGGGAGCGGCTCCTCGTTCTTGGGCTGCTTGAAGTGCTCGAGCACGTGCTTGGGGAAGGCGGCCATGAGTCCAGTTTAGCCAAAGCGCTTATCCTGGGGCATGGGAAGACCCGAGGGAGCGCCCGCGTGACCCCCGCTGAGGCACCCCGCGTGCTGAGCGCGAGCACCGCCGACCTGCGCTCGCTGGCCGCGACGCGGATCGGCGTCGCCGGGGTCTTGCTCTACGACCTGCTCACGCGGCTGGGCGACTTCGGCGCGCACTACACCGAGGCGGGGGCCTTGCCCCTGGCCCTCGTGCCCGCGCGCCCGCTGTTCGGCAACGGGGCGCTCTCGCTGCACCTCCTGGCGACGAGCAGCGTCGCCCAGGGCCTGCTCTTCGCCGCCGCGCTGCTCGCGGCCCTGGCCCTGCTCGTGGGGCACCACACTCGCCGCGCGACCTGGGTCTCGTGGTGGCTCCTGGTCTCGCTCCAGGCGCGCAACCCCCACGTGCTCTACGAGGCCGACGTCATGCTCGGCTTGCTGCTGCTGTGGGGCGCGCTCCTGCCCTGGGGTCAGCGCTGGAGCCTGGACGCCCGCGGGCGCCCGGCGCCGCCCCTGCGCGTGTCCTCCCCGGCGGTGCTCGGGGTGCGCCTGCAAACGAGCATGGCGCTGCTCTGCGCGCTCTTGAGCAAGAGCGGCGACTCCTGGCGCGACGGGAGCGCGGTCGGCTACGTGCTGCGCCTCGACGTCTACACCACCGAACTCGGCCGCTGGCTGGGTGGGTTCCCCCGGCTGAGCCCCGCGCTGACCTGGGGCACGCTCGCCCTCGAGCTCTTCGGCCCCGTGCTCGTGTTCGCGCGCGGCCGCTGGCGCTGGGTCGGAATCGGCCTGCTCGCGGCGCTGCAGCTCGGCTTCGGCGCGACCCTGCACCTGGGGATCTTCCCCGCGGTGTTCCTCGTCGCGCTCTTGCCCTTCGTCCCCACCCGCGCGACCCGCGTGGTCCGCGAGCCGCGGGCGTGGGTCGGCGGCGCCGCCTGCGCGTTGATCCTGCTCTCCGCGGCCTACAACGCGGCCTACCTCGTGCCCGCGCTCGAGCAGCGCTCGCTGACCTGGGTCGCGCGGACCCTGCACGTCGACCAGGGCTGGGGCATGTTCGCGCCGGACCCCATGACCGACGACGGCTGGCTCGTGATCCCGGCGCGCCTCGCCGACGGCCGCGAGGTCGACCTGCTCCAGGGCGGCGCCTTGCGCTGGGGCAAGCCAGCCTCGGCCTCGGACGCCTTCGGCGGCGACCGCTGGAAGGAGCTGCTGATGGCGGCCCGCGAGGCCCAGGACGAGGCGCTCTTCGCGCAGCTCTTGAACTACTTCGTCGCTCGCTGGGACGCGGCGCACCCCGAGGCCCCCGCGCTGCACGCGCGCCTGGTGTGGGTCCTCGAGGAGACCCTCCCCGCCGGCGAGGCCGCGCCGACCCCCGAGACCCTCGCCCGCTGGCGCCGGCCGAGCGCGCTGCGCGCGCGCTGACGCGCTCCGGCGGCGCGCGCCCCCCCCTGCGGCCGGCGCTGGGACCTCGCATGGGGTATGACAGTGCGCTGTGACTTCACGCCACTTGAAGAGACCCGAGAAGCCCGCCCCGTCCCAGGGCAACCAGCTGGGCACCTTCGGGGGGGTATTCACGCCGAGCGTGCTCACGATCCTCGGCGTGATCATGTTCCTGCGCGCCGGCTTCGTCGTCGGCGAGGCCGGGATCCTGGGCGCGGTGGCGATCCTCGTGATCGCCAAAGCGATCACGATCATGACCTCGCTCTCGGTCAGCGCGATCAGCACCAACACCGAGATCCGCGGCGGCGGGGCCTACTTCATGATCTCCCGCGTGCTCGGCGCGGAGTTCGGCGGCGCGATCGGGCTGGCGCTCTTCGTCGCCCAGGCGCTCTCGGTCCCGTTCTATATCCTCGGCTTCACCGAGGCCGTGGTCCGCAGCTACCCGATCCTCGAGCCGAAGTTCCAAACCATCGCGCTCACCTCGGCCGGGCTCCTGTTCCTCGTGGCCTACGTGGGCGCGAACTGGGCCATTCGCACCCAATACGTGATCATGGTCGTGTTGTTCGGGGCCGTGGTGGTGACCCTCGGCGGGCTCGCGCTGCACTTCGACGGCCAGACCTTCGCCGCCAACTGGGCCCCGGCCTACACCGCGGTCGACCCCCAGCGCGCAGCCGGCGGGACCTTCTCCTTCTGGCTGATCTTCGCGATCTTCTTCCCCGCGGTGACCGGGATCCTCGCGGGCGTCAACATGTCGGGCGACCTCAAGGAGCCGGCGCGGAGCATTCCGCTGGGCACCTTCCTCGCGATCGGGGTCTCGGCGGCGGTCTACCTCTTGATCCTCGTGCTCTGCGGCGGCGCCTTCGCCCGCGACGACCTGATCCACACCCCCTACCTCGTGCTGCAGAACCACGCGCTGTTCGGCATGGGCGGCATGGTCTCGGCCGGCGTCTTCGCCGCGTCGCTCTCCAGCGCGCTGGGCAGCTACCTCGGCGCGCCGCGGATCCTGCAGGCGGTCGCCCGCGACGAGATCCTCCGCCCCCTGCGCCCCTTCTCCCAGGGGGCCCCCGAGACCGACGAGCCCCGGCGCGCGCTCGAGTTCACGGGCGTGATCACGATCGCGGTCTTGCTCTGGGCCGGCAACGACTCGGGCGGCGGGCCGCTGAACGCGGTGGCCGGCCTGATCACCATGTTCTTCCTCTACACCTACGGCATGACGAACCTCGCGGCGTTCATCGAGGCCTTCGGGCAGAACCCCTCGTTTCGTCCGCGCTTCCGCTACTTCCACTGGGTGTTCGCGCTCCTGGGCGGCGCCGGCTGCGTCGGGGTGGCGCTGCTGATCGACCCCTTCGCCGCGGTGATCTCGCTCCTGATCATTCTCGGGCTGCTGTGGTATTTGAAGACGCGGGAGCTGGAGGCGAGCTTCGGCGACGCGCGGCGCGGCTTCGTCTACACCCAGGTGCGCAAGAACCTGCTCCGCCTGCGGGACATGCCCGAGGACCACAAGAACTGGCGCCCCACGATCCTGGTGCTCTCGGGGAACCCGGCCTCGCGCGAGACCCTCGTGAGCTACGCGGTGTGGCTGGAGGCTGGGCGCGGGATCGTGCTCATGGCCAACGTGCTCAAGGGCACCCTCGAGCAGGGGGGCAAGCGGCGCGCGCAGGCGGAGAAGCAGCTGGCCGACTTCTGCGCGGCCAACGGGATCGAGGCCTTCCCCGTGGTGGCGGTCGGCCCCGACGTGCACAGCAACCTCTCGCTGCTCCTGCAGACCACCTCCCTGGGGTCGATCCGCCCGAACCTCGCCATGTTCGGCTGGGTGAAGACCGAAGACGCGTTCTTCAACATGGCGGACCTCCTGCGCGTGGCCGCCAACTCCAACATGAGCCAGGTCATTCTGTGCGACCGCGGCGTGCCCCCCGCCCCCGAGCTGGGGCGACGAAGGGGCGCGGGCGCCAAGCGCAGGATCGACGTGTGGTGGCGCGGCCACGCCAACGGCGAGCTCATGCTCCTGCTCGCCCACTTGATCACGCGCAACTGGGAGTGGATGGGCTCGGAGATCCGTGTCCTGCGCGTCGTCGACAACGACCAGGGGCGCGAGCCGGCGGCCGCCGCGCTGCAAGGGCTGATCGACAGCGCCCGCGTCGACGCGACCGCGGTCGCGCTCGTGCGCGACTCCCGCACCTTCACCGAGCTCCTGCAGACCTCCTCGGCGGACGCGAGCTGCGTGATCCTGGGCTTCGAGCTCCCCGCGCCGGGCGCCGAGGCGTCCTTCCACACCGGCTTCAGCGCCATGCTCGAGGGCCTGCCGACGGTGCTCCTTATCAACTCGCAAGCGCACCAAGGGATCCTGGTGTGAGCGCGGCCTCAGCCGCGCGACCCTGCGATCAGAACGGGTAGTCGAGGCCCACGAACACGGCCAGGCCTTCGTCGCTGAAGCCCATGTCGATCGAGGTCACGAGCTCGGAGTCGGGGACGATCAGGCGCACCGAGCCGCCGACGGCGACCTTGAGGTCGTTGAGCGAGAAGCTCTCGTCGTCGTCGTAGACCCGCCCCAGGTCGACGAAGCCCGCGAACTGCACGACCTCCTGCACGTCGGCCAGGTTCAGCTCGATCGCGTTCCAGCGCTCCTCGAAGCTCGCGGCGAAGCCGTTCGCGTCGACGAAGCGCCCGTCGCCGTAGCCGCGGTGGGTGAATTTCCCGCCGATCGAGGTCTGCTCGTAGAACGGGATCTGCCTGCCCTTGAGCACCCAGCCCGCGACCCGCGCGACCGAGATCAGCTTGCGCTTGAACTTGGGGAACAGCGCGGTCACGGCGAAGGAGTAGCGCTGGTAGCGAATGTCGCTGCCGAGGGCGTCGTCGCTGAGCTCGAGGTTCCCCTCGGCGTAGATCCCGGCGTTGGGCGCGGTGGGCGAGTCCCGCGTGTCGAAGCGGAGCGTGATCTTGTGGGTCAAGATCTGCAGGCGCGGGTCGCGCACACCGCGCACGCGAGGGAAGGCGAAGCGCGTGCTGGGGACGTCGCTGAGCCGCCCGGGGCCGATCTTGTAGCTCGTGAGCCGCTCCTGGAGGACGAGGCTGAAGTCCAGGGGGAGCTCGAGCCCGAGGGCCGCGGTCGCCTCGCCGCGGCGAAAGACGTAGCTCGACTCCGCGTCCTGGTCGCTGTCGTTGCCGAGCCCGAAGAAGCGGTTCGAGAGCGAGGTCAGGTAGTAGAGCCGACCGCTGAAGAAACCGTTCGAGCGCGGCCCCAGTCGGCGCTGGACGTAGTGCACGTCGTATTCGTGCGCCCCCTCGGAGGTCGAGCCCCCGTCGAGCACCAGGGAGGAGTCGCGCGAGAAGAAGCGCCGCATGCGGAAGTTGCCGCCGTAGCCGTCGATCTCGTTGTAGACGAGGTCGGGCGCGAGGATCGTGGTCAGGCGCTCCTGCTCCTTCATGATCACGGGCGGGAGCACGCCGAAGGTCGGCCCCTTGTTGGGGTCGGTGGCCACGATCGGGAGCGCGAGCACGAGGGTCGGGTAGGCCTCGGGGAGCGGCTCGCGCTTCTGCGTCTCGAGGTAGAGTTGGCCCAGGACCAGGCCCCCGATCCCGCCGTTTCCGCCGCTCGCGCTGGCCTGCCAGGCGCGCAGCCCGCCGCCGCCCGCGGCGCCCAGGATTCCGCCCATGCCCCCGGTGGCCTCGTCGGGGCCGAAGCGCCGGCGGGTCTCCCCCAGGGCCTCGGTCGAGGGGTCGTAGGCGGGGAGGCTGTAGTCCTTGACGAAGAAGTCCGTGAATCCGCTGCGCGGAATCCCCACGTTGCAGCCCCCGAGGAGGACGCACACGCCGCACCCCAGTGCCAGGACCCCCCTCCGAGCGTTCACCAAGCCGGACACCCCACCCGCACACTGTAGACCCTCGAGCCCGGCTTGGAAGGCCGCCCGGAGACGCGTGATCCTTGCTGAGGGGATATCGAATCTACGGAAGCGGGAGGCTATGATCGGCGATGGCACTATGGCCAAGTTAGTTACGTTGATCGCCGGTGTTCCCCGAGAGTTCCCCCTGGGGGACCAGCCGCTCACGATTGGGCGCGAACCCGAGAACGAAATCCAGCTCGACTGGCCGGACGTCTCGCGGCGCCACTGTCGAATCGAGCCCTTGTCGCAAGGCGGGTACCGCGTCCTCGACCTGGGGAGCAAGAACGGCAGCTACCTCAACGGGCGGCAGATCACGGCCATGGCCCTCGAATACGACGACCGCGTCCGCCTCGGCGAAGCCCTGGTGGTCTACGTCGACGACGACACCGACCCCTACGAGGCGCTCAAGCGCGGGAGCGAGGAGACCTTCCTCCCCTTCTCGTCGAAGGTCCGCCAGCTGCAGGCCAACGAGCTCGGCGACCCAGGGGTCGAGGACGAGACCTGGCGCAAGCGCGCCTCGGAGGCCCTCGAGGGCCCGAGCACCGAGCCCCGCGACCCCGCTCCGCCCCCCCGGCGCGCCAGCGAGCGGCGCCCCAAGGAGCACTCGAGCGCCGGGCCCCACACCCGAGCGAGCAACCGCAGCTACCTCAAGGAGCGCCTCGTGCGCCTGGGGCTGCTCAGCCAGAACATCGCCAGCGAGCTCGACCTCAGCCGGCTGATGGAGACGATCCTCGACGAGGTCCTGGACTTCAGCGGCTTCGAGCGCGGGCTGCTGCTCTACGGCGAGGAGGGCCGGCTCAAGCCCGTCCTCGGGCGCAACATGGACCACATGCACCTGGAGGAGAAGCAGCAGAAGTTCTCCAAGGGCCTGGTCGAGGAGGCGATCGAGGAGCGCCGGATCGTGTTCCGCGCGGGGATCCCCGCCGACGACAGCTCCTTCAGCGCCCGCGAGAGCGTGGTCAGCCTGGGGCTCGAGAACGCGCTGTGCATTCCGCTCAGCGCCCCGCTGCGGCTCAGCTCGCGCAGCGTCGAAGACGCCGAGCGCCGCCGCCGCCGGCGCTCGCGCGTGCTCGGCGCGATCTACCTCGACAGCACCTTCCCGATCCGCGCGCTCGACGAGGCCGACCTCGAGCTGCTCGAGGCGGTCGCCGCCCAGGCGGCGATCGCGCTGCAGAACGCGCGCCTGCACTACCAGGCCTCGACCGACCCGCTGACCGGGCTCGCCAACCGCGGCTTCATGAAGCAGGTGTTCGAGGACGAGCTGAGCCAGGCGCGGATCAACGGGGAGCCCCTGGGGATCCTGATCCTGGACCTCGACCACTTCAAGCGCGTCAACGACACCTACGGCCACGACGTGGGCGACGAGGTCCTCAAGCGCGTGGCGCAGCGGATCCGGCGCACGATCCGGCGCGACGACCACGCCGGCCGCTGGGGCGGCGAGGAGTTCGTGGTGTGCCTGCCGGGGGCGGCCCTCAAGGGCACGCTCACGGTGGCGCGCAAGATCATCGAGGCGATCCGCGCGCGCCCCTTCGGCCAGCCCGAGCTGGAGGTCACGGTCTCGATCGGCGCGTCGGTCTACCCCGACCACGGGCCGGGGCTGAACACCTTGCTCAAGCACGCGGACCAGGCGCTCTACGCCGCCAAGCACGGCGGGCGCAATCGGGTGCTGCCCTTCAGCCCCGAGCTCGACAAGACCGGCCACCGCTCGGACCCCGTGGGCAGCCTGTTCGACTCCGACCCCGCGAACAGCCACCGCAACCTGACGGCGATCTTCGAGACGATCAACCTCCTCCGCGGCGATCAGGGCCCCCAGGAGTCGCTCGAGCGCGTGCTCGACGTGGTGTGCGACCTCACCCGCGCGCGCCGGGCCCTGCTCGTGGTCGAGGACGAGGGCGAGCTGCTGGTCACCGTGGCGCGCGCCCGAGGGCAAGGCACGATCGCGCCCTTGAGCCGAATCGACTTCTCGCGCTCGGTCGTCCAGCGCGCGATCGAGGAGCAGCGCTCGCTGTGCATGGTCGACGTCAACGAGTCCCAGCGGAAGCTGACCTCGACCTCGATCGATCGCCTGGGGCTCAACACGGTCATGGTGGTCCCGCTGCTGGTCAGCGGCCAGCCGATCGGTGTGCTCTACGCCGACGACGTGGTCAAGAAGCGCGAGTTCTCGCAGCTCGACCTGAACCACCTCGAGGTGATCGCCCACCAGCTCGCGCTGAGCCTGGCGGCGAACAACGCGCTCAGCGCCGTGGCCTTCCGTCACGAGATCGACCTCGCCGAGACCACGCGCCTGCGGCTCGAGGTCTCGCGCCTGCGCGCGGAGCTCAAGCGCCTGCAAGACGAGCCTCCCACCACCCCCTGAGCCGCGAGGCGCGCGAGGGCGCTTGGACTGGTCGTTCGGCAACATCGCTCCCGACAGCCACCCCCCCGAGGAGGCGATCGCCCCCGGGGTCGTGATCGGAGGGCGCTACCAGGTCGTGGACGTCCTGGGCAGCGGCGCCCAGGGCGAGGTCCTGGCCGCAAACGACCTGCAGCTCGGGCGCACCGTCGCGGTCAAGCTGCTCAAGAGCCACCAGGACACCCCGCGCGAGCGCTTCCTGCGCGAGGGGCGGCTCACGGCCTCCCTCACCCACCCCAACGTCGTGAGCCTGCTCGCGGGTGGGGTCACGCCCGACGGGCGCCCCTTCCTCGTGCTCGAGCTGCTCGACGACCCGGTCCCCCTCGACGTCTACGTGCGCGACGAGCCGCTCGACGTGCGCATGCGGCTGTTCGCCGACGTGTGCCGCGGCGTCGGCGCGGCCCACTCAGCCGGGGTCGTGCACCGCGACCTCAAGCCCTCGAACCTGCTCGTCGATCGGCACGGCCACGTCCGCGTGTGCGACTTCGGCCTCAGCGTGCACCAGCACGAGGAGGCGGCGCTGACGCAGACCAACACCGTGGTCGGGACCCCGCTCTACATGTCCCCCGAGGCCCTGCTGGGCACGGAGCGCAACCGCTCGCCCCAGCAAGACGTGTGGTCCTTGGGGGTCTTGCTGTATCAGCTCCTCACCGAC
>JAGQRJ010000455.1 GCA_020425635.1 Planctomycetota bacterium
CGCGCCGCCGAGGCCGGCGGCGATCCAGGCGGCTCGCCGGGACGCCGGAGCCTCCCGCGCCCGCAGGCGCAGCAGCCCGTCGAGGCCGAGCGCAGCCAGCCCCGCCAGGCCAAGCGCCGCCCCCGGCCACGCCTTGTAGGGGAAGCGAAAGCGGTCGTAGATCGGGACGCACTCGTAGAGCGCGCGGTGCACGCCGAAGCCTTCGCCGAGCGCGGTCAGCCCGAACCCGAGGGCCAGCAGCGCACAGAACAGGGCCAGCCGACCGCGGGCCACCCACGGCGTGGCCAGCAGCGCCAGGAGCGGGATCGCCCCCAGGTAGAGCGTGTAGAGGTAGGGGTAGGCGTCGGGGACCAGCACCGCCGCGGGGTTGGGGAAGTCGCGCAGGCTCGAGCCGAAGGCGAAGGGCGCCGCGAGGGTCACGAGCTGCTTGGGGAGCACGGGCCACGACGCGGTGTAGGCGTAGCCCAAGGCCTCGCTGCGCTCGCCGTAGCGCATGACCTCGAGGGCAGGGAGCATGACGCACGCGGCGAGCAGCGCCGTGACCGCCCCTGCCGCCCCGGCCCAAGCCAGGCCCGGCAAGCGGGGCCCCGTCGACGGCCGCACGAGCGCCCACCCGCCGAGCAGCAAGGCGAGGTGCAGGGCGTACTGGGGCTCCCCCGCGAGAGGGACCATCCACGCCGCCAGGCTCAAGGCCGCCGCCCGCGGCGCGCTGGGGCGCGACAGCAAGCGCTCGAGCAGCAGCAGCAGCCAGCCCGACCACGAGACGACGTAGAGCCCCGCGGGACAGATCGAGGTCAGCGAGAGGGTGAAGCCGGAGAAGCCGAAGGCGGCGCCGCCCACGATCGCGGCCACGGCGCCCACACCCTGCCGGCGCAAGAAGCAGGCCAGCCCCAGCGCGGCGAAGGGTGGGTGCGCGGCGACGCACAGCGCGAAGCCGCGGGCTGGCGGGAGCCAGGAGAGCGCGATCACCGGCGGGTAGAGCGCCGAGGGCGCGAGCCCGCCGAGCAGCGGGACCCCGCACGACCAGTAGGGGTTCCACACCGGGATCGCGCCGCCGCGCAGCTGCGTGGTGACCTCGATCCAGGAGGGGAGGAAGTACTTGTAGACGTCGCCCCCGAAGAGCGTCTCGCCGGCCAGCACTCCGCGGAACACGAACAGGCTCAGGGCGAGGTAGACCAGCCCCGCGGCCACCACGAACCGCCGCCAGGAGTCGGGGCGGAGGGCCGTCACGCGGGCCGGCGGGCGCGGAGGCAGAGGTTGATCATGAGCGGGCGCAGGGCCTGCAGGCGTCGGTCGCACCAGCGCGAGAGGCGGTGCAGCGGCAGCTGGAACGGAAACAGGTGTAGCCCGTGCTCGCGCTCGACGACCAACCCCTCCGACTCGAGGACTCGGCGCAGGCGACCCCAGGTGCTGAAGTTCTCGTGGCCGTCGAAGGGGCGCAGGCGCAGCCGGGTGGCCAGCTTGACCACCGGGCTCCAGAGCAGGTTCGGCGTGCTCAGCGAGAGGACCCCGCCTGGGGCGACCACCCGCGCCAGCTCACGCACCGCGCGCTCGGGGTCGGGGGTGTGCTCGACGCACTCCGAAGACACGACCACGTCGAAGCGCTGCGCGAGCTGGCGGGAGAGCTGCAGCACGTCGGCGACCTGGCCGCGGCAGCCCGCGCGCTGCTTGGCGCGCTCGACCAGGCCTGGGCCAATGTCGACGGCGAGCACGTCGGCCCCCAGCTGCGCCAGGCGCGCGCTGAAGAAGCCCAAGCCGCAGCCCACGTCGACGGCGCTCCGCCCCGTCAGTCCCTCGGGCCCGAGGAAGTCGTCGATCAGGACCTCGACCCGACGCTGGGTGTCGTAGTTGGAGAGCGCCTGCGCGAAGCGATCCCCCAGCCGCTCGTGGCAGAGCTCGCCGGGGCTAGGCGTGCGGTCCATGAGCTCGATCCGCGGCAGGAGGTGAGGTCCAGAGGGGGCCGGCGAGGGGGCGCGCGAGCACGTAGAGCGGGCGCGCCTTGGACTCGCTGTAGCCGCGGGCCACGTATTCACCGATCAAGCCAATGAACATGAGCTGCGCCCCGCCGAGGATCATGGTCACGCTGATCAACGAGGCCCAGCCCTGCACCAGGTCTTCGTAGACGAAGTAGCGCACGAGCACGTAGGCGAGGTAGGCGCCGCCGAGCAAGACCACCCCCAGGCCCGCTCGCGTCGCGAGTCGGATCGGCGTGACCGAGAACGAGAACACCGCGTCGAGGGCCATGCTCAGCATGCGACGGAGTGTGTATTTGCTCTCGCCCCCCGCCCGCTCGGGCGCGTCGAACTCGACGTGGTCTCGCCGGAAGCCGACCCAGGCCACCAGGCCCCGCATGAAACGGCTGCGCTCGGGCATGGACGCGAGGACCTCGCGCACGCGGCCCGAGAGCAGGTAGAAGTCGGCGGCCCCCTCGCGGATCTTGGTCTCGGAGAGGCGGTTGAACAGCTTGTAGAACCCCGCCGACGAGGCGCGCTTGAGCAGGCTCGCGCCTTGGGTGCGTTTACGCACCGCGAGCACGACCTCC
The DNA here is from genome assembly GCA_020425635.1 of Planctomycetota bacterium. GTDB lineage: Bacteria > Planctomycetota > J058 > J058 > J058 > JAGQRJ01. The sequence continues at coordinate 2,543 of JAGQRJ010000455.1, forward strand.
GCGCCCGCTCGCCAACGCGCGAGGAGCTCGGGGATCACCGCGGGCGGGTGCTGGAGGTCGGAGTCGAGGACCACCACCGCGTCGGCCCCCGCGCTGAGCTCGAGCCCCGCGCTGACCGCCACCTGGTGGCCGAAGTTGCGCGAGAAGGCGGTGACCGCCACCTGAGGGTCCTGCCTCGCGAGCCCCTCGAGCACCTCGAGCGTGCCGTCGCTGCTCCCGTCGTCGACGAAGAGCACCCGGGCGTCGACCTCGGGCAAGCCTCGCAGCACCGAGGCCAGCTCGGCATGGAAGCGCGCGACGGTCGGCGCCTCGTTGAAGCACGGACACACGATCGCCAGCCGCGCGGGCTGAGGTGCGGGGGGGGCGTCCGACGCGGTGGGGGAGGGGTCCATCGCCGCGACGGTAACATGTCGCTTCAGCGTCCCGCACGAGCGTCGCTGGGCGAGCGCGCGCGGAAGTAGATCGCCACCGGGTGCCACCCGGGGAGGACCGTCGGCGCTCCGGCGCGGCGCTCCAGCGCCTCGCGAAGCTCGGGCGGCGTCAGCCGCGGGAAGGGGTCGACGAAGGCCGCGGGGCCGGGGTC
>JAGQRJ010000066.1 GCA_020425635.1 Planctomycetota bacterium
AGCTCGGGCAGCCGCTGCGGGCGGCGAAGGTCTTGATCGGGGCCTTCGAGCTCGCGTTCCCCGCCGGGGAGGAAGCGCCCGCGGCCGAGGCCCGCTGGGGGCTGCTCCACGACGCGCTCAAGGAGGCGCGGGCCCAGGACGCGAGCGGCGCCGCGGAGGCGCTCAAGGAGCTGGAGCCTCGCCTGACCCAGGCGCCCCCTGGCCTGCAGGCCAAGTTCGCGGAGCTCAAGGGCGGCTCGTGAAGCGACGCGTGTTCTCGGCCACCGCCTGGGACCTCACCGAGACCTTCTTCGAGGCCATGCGGGAGTACCGCCAGATCTACATTCTCTACGAGACCCAGGTCCTCGCCCACGCCGAGGAGCAGGCGGTCGACCGCTACCAGCTGCGCCTCGACGCGACCGAGGTCAGCAAGCTGCTCGACTTCTCGCGGCTCATGCACCTGCGCAACGGGGCGCTGTTTCGCGCCAAGGACATTTCGCACCGCCTGTTCCGCAGCGAAGGGCGCACGACCAAGTTCGACCGGTTCATCAGCGAAATCTTCCACGAGCTCTCGATCCTCCGCGAGGAGCAGTACAAGGTCTCGACCTTCGCCGAGGAGTACCGCCGGGAGAACGCGCTGGCGGAGTACGAGAGCCTGCTCGACGAGGTGCACGAAGACTTCCCGCGGCGCGTGAACTCGATCCACGAGCTGTTCAAGAAGGCCCAGCGCGCGCTCGAGATCGTGCTCCGCGCGCGGCGCCAAGACCCGATCTACCTGCGCTCGCTCGTGCTCTTCGGCGACGCGACCGTGCGCGACGCCTACCCCGACGGCGTCGCCGGGCACGCCTGGGCGGTGTTCGACCGCGGCCCCGGCGAGGCGTTCTACTGGGCCGCGCGCAGCTTCGCCTGCCGCGGCTTCAAGAAGGAGGCCCTCGGCGCGATCGAGCGCGCGCTCGAGTTCTGCGCGACCACCGCGAGCTTCCGCCAGGTCGACCTCAGCGACATCGTGCGGGACCTCGAGGAGTTCCGCACGATCGTCTCCGAGCGCTCCCCCGTCGAGCTCGTGCAGACCCTCGGCGACGAAGCCACCGAGCCGCTCTACGCCAGCGACGCCGTCACCGTCGAACCCGACGAGACCGAGACCGTCCACCAGGGCTAGCGCTGCCCTGGCCGCCCTCAGGCGACGCTCTCTCGCGAAGTGACCTATCCTCGGGAGAGGGAGGAAGCCTCGTGGAGCCGAACGCAACGCCCTCGCATCCCCTGTCCGAGGAGCCCGAGGCCGAGCCCAACCTGGCGCCGCGCGAGCGCTCACCCTGGGTCTCGGCCGGGGCGCTGCTGGGCTTCGTGGTGCTGTGCTTCGCGGCCGCGGCGCTCGGCGCGCTCTCGCCGCCCGACGCCTGGTACGCGGGCCTGAACAAGCCCGCGTGGAACCCTCCCGGCTGGGTGTTCGGCCCGGTGTGGACCGCGCTCTACCTGGCCATGGCCTGCGCGGCCTGGCGCGTGTGGCGGCTCCCCCAGGCCCGGGGTCCCCTGACCCTGTTCGGCGTGCAGCTGGCGCTCAACGCGGCCTGGTCGCCGCTGTTCTTCGGCCTGCACGCCCCGGGCCTGGCCCTAATCGACATCCTCGCCCTGCTGCTGGCGGTCGGCGCGACCGGCGTCTGCTTCTCCCGCCGCGACCGCGTCGCGGGCTTGCTCTTCGCCCCCTACTTCGCCTGGGTCGGCTTCGCGGCCGTGCTCAACGCGACGCTCTGGCACCTGAACCCGGCGCCGGCAGGCGGCTAGCTAGTCGTCGGAGCCTGGCGGCTGCTCGGGCTCGGGCTCCTCGGGGGCGTAGGGCTCGGTGTCGTCGTCGTCGGCCGACCAGGCCGGGGCGTAGAGCACCAGGGCCTGGCTGCCGCGGGGGTCCTTGTTGTCGAAGTAGTAGGGCGAGCCGGGGGAGATACAGAACAGCGAGCCCGCGCGCACCTGGTTGCCGGTGGTCGCCAGGCCGAAGCGGCCCTCGCCGAGCACGAAGAACATGAGCTTCTCGCGCCGACGCTGCACGCGGGGGGTCAAGAGCTCGGCGCCGCTGCTGTAGGCGTGCAGGCTGCCCGCGCGCCCGAGGGTGCCGATCTCGACCTCCTGGCCCGGCACCGCGTCGCGCCACTGGTCCTCGTAGGGCAGGCGCTGGGGCGCGAACTCGGCCTCGGCGTCGGCCACGCGCAGGGTCAGCAGGCGCAGCCCGCTCTCGAAGCCCGTGCGCCGGGGGTCGGTGCAGGTGAAGAACCCGCGGGAGTCCGCCGGGAGCAGGAGCACGTCGCCCGGTTCGAGGTCCCAGAGCTCGCCGCTGAGCAAGGCCACGCGGCCCGTGCCCGAGACGACGAGCACGACCATGGGGAGGTCGACCCCGAACTCCTCGGGCACCGCGTTGGCGGGAATGAAGGGCAACTGCATGCGGTCGACGATCCGCACCACGCCGATCTCGGCGCGCTTGGTGAACGCCGAGGCGACGTGCACCGACTGCTCGAAGGAGGGCAGGCGGGTCGCGAGGGAGTCCCAGTGCGTAGCGAGGTTGCTCTTCGACTCCGAGCTCCGCACCGCGGGGTCGCCCGGCGGCGGCGTGGGCGTGTCCTCCGGGGTCGAGCAGGCGACGAGCGCGGCGCAGGCCGCGACGCTCAGCAGCACTCGCCTCACTGATCGGCGTCCGGCTCCGGCGCGTCCGGCGCCTTCGCCGGCACCTCGCCCCACACCTTGAGGGCCTCGACGTAGCGCGGCTCGTCGGGGTCGAGCGCGCGAGCCTGGGTGAAGGCGGCCCGGGCGCCGCTGGCGTCTTGCAGCGCGGCGGCCACCTGCCCCTGCTTGAAGAACAGCGCGGCGCGCTGCTCTTGCAGCTCACGCGAGCTCTTGCGCACCGACTGCACGACGCGGCCCTCGGTCACGTTCTCGGGCGTGTCGCGCACCAGGTCGCGCATGATCTCGAGCAGCTCCTCTTCCTGCTGCTTCGCGGCGTCGAGGGCGTTTTGATAGGCCTGCCGCGCGCTGTTGAGGGACTCCACCCGGGCGTCGCGACCCAGGGGGCGATCCCCCGCGGGGGACACGGCCAGCTGGAAGTAGGCGTCGCCCTGGGCAATGTGCGCGTCGAGGAAGGCGTCGTCGTAGTTCAGCGCGTGGTTGAGCTCGATCGTCGCGCGCTCGTAGTCTCCGCGGCGGAGCATGACCTGCCCCAGGTGGTAGTAGGCGTATTTGCGCGCAGCGGCGGGGTCGCCCAGGTCGCTCTTGGCGCGGGCCGCGACGAGCTTCAGCTCGCGCTCTGCCTCGCCGGAGCGGTCGAACTCTTCGTAGAGCAAGACCGCGCGGGTCAGGCGCGCCGAGGAGAGGCCGGGGCTGATCTCGAGCGCCTTGCTGAGCATGTCGACGGCCTGCTGGAGCTTCTTGCGCCGGCCCCCCTGCCACGCGAGCTCGTCGTCGGCGCTCTTCTCGTCGAGGTCCTGGGGCTGCTCGTTGGCGGCCGTGATCTCACGCATGGCGAGCTGCCACAAGCGGCGGGCCTCGGCGTCCTCTTCGCGGGAGATCTGCCCGCCCGCGAGGTCGGGGGCCACGGCCTTGATCGCGCGGCGGAGCAGCTCTTCGCCGTTGGCCGCCCACCACTTCTCCCAGCGCTTGATCGCGACCTCGCGCTCTTCGGGGGTGGCCTTCGCGCGGTAGCCGAAGAACTGGCCGGTGTAGTCGCGCAGGCGCTCGATCGAGACCTCGCGGATCTCCTCGCTCTTCAGGCGCAGCGCCTCGATCAGGATCGGGACGCCCGCCGGGATCCCCGCGTCGCCGAGCGCGAAGGCCGCGGCCAGGCGCAGCGGGCCCTCCTGCAGCTGGAGCACCTGGCCGAGCTCCTCGAAATGCCGCAGGGCGGCGAGCTGGCCCACGCAGTAGGAGCGGATCTCGGGGTCGGCGTCGTGGCGCACCACCTCCAGCAAGAGCGGGCCGGACGCCTCGGGAAACTCGAGGGTGATCGCCTTGATCGCCGCGCTCCGCTCCCGGGCCTCCTCGGCCACGAGCCGCTCGTGGAGGCGCGGGATCCGGCTCTCTGCCTGGCGCGGGAGCGACTGGCGCATGGCCTCCAGGCGGTCGAGCTTGGCGAGGAACTCGACCAGGGGCTTCCCGCCCTCGTCCTTGAGCTCCTCGAGCATGTCCCGCGCGAAGGGGCCGAGGGCGAGCAGCTCGCGCAGCGCCTCGCGCCGCTTGAGCACGTCCTCGTTGCCGAGGTCGGCCACCAGCCCGCGGATCGAGGCCTGCAGCTCGCGGCCCTGCTTGCTGTCGTCGGTCAGCCCGGGGATCTCGGTGCTCCCGTCGCGGCGCAGGATCTTGTGGACCGTCGAGCGCGGGTAGCGGGCTTCGCCGCGCGACCCAGCGAGAATGATCTCGCTGCCGTCGGGCGAGAAGCGCACGTTGCCGTGGAGCACCCGCCCGTTGCGCAGGAGCAGGGTGTCTTCGGCGGGCTGCGCGCCTTCGCCCTCGTTGGAGAGCTCGATCGTGAGCACCTCGTCTCGGTCGAGGGTGATCCCGCCGAGCTTGACCTCGACCAGGATCTGGTCGCCCTTGTCGACGACGGTGCCGTGGAGCACGTGGCCGGTGCGCAGGACCACGGTGTCGGCCGACGCTCCGCCGAGCGCGAGCACGCTCGCCAGGCACCACACTGCGTTACGGGTCATGAAACCTCACTCACGAGACCGGATCCTCCCCAGGACCGGTCACCGCGGGGTCACAGCCTACGCCTTCTTCGAGCGACTCCATAGCGGTTTCCCGGGGAAAGGATCAGCGCGCGCGGCCGCGCAGGCGCCCCAGCAGCCCGCGGAAACCCCAGCCCCCCTTGGTGCCCGGCTCGGCCCGGGAGATCTCGCGGTCGACCCGGCTGCTGTCGAGGTCGCCGACGAGGGCGTCGAGGGTGGCGAGGGCCGCGGCGCAGTCGCGCGGGCGCTCTTCGCGCGACTTGCCCAGGAGGTCGGCCAGCAGCTCCTCGAGGGCGTGGGGCCACTTCCCGTGGGGTGCCGCCTCGGCCAGGGTCAGCGGGGGCCGCACGAGGTGGGCGGTGAGGAAGGTCTGGGCGCTCTCGGCCTCGATCGGGAGCTTGCCCGTGAGCAGCTCGAACAGCAGGATCCCGAAGGAGTAGAGGTCGGTGCGCCCGTCGATCTCGTCGTTGGTCACGCACTCGGGGGCCATGTAGGCCGGGGAGCCCACGATCTCGCCGGTGGCGGTCAGCGCGCAGTTGGTGGCGTCGATCTTGCCGGTCTCGAGCTTGGCCAGGCCGAAGTCCATGATCCGCACCTCGGGCTCCGGCCCGGCGAGGACGAACACGTTGGCCGGCTTGATATCCCGGTGCACGACCCCGGCGGCGTGCACCGCGCCGAGGCCCATGAGCAGCTGGCGCGCGATCGGCACCCAGATCTCCGTCGGGAGCCCCTGGGGGAACTCCTGCATGAGCCCGCGCAGCTCGCGGCCCACGAGCGCGGGGACCACCAGGTAGCGCAGCCCCTCGCTCTGCCCCTGGCCGAGCAGGCGGATCACGTTGGGGTGCTGGATCCGCTGCAGGAGCTCGACCTCGCGCTGGAAGCGGCCGCGCTCGATCTGCGGAGCCTGGCCCTCGATCAGGACCTTGACGGCCACGTACTCCGAGTCGCCGCGCTCCTGCGCGAGGAACACGGCGCCCATACCCCCCGCGCCGAGGAGCTCGGTCAGGTGGTAGGGGCCGAGCTGACCCTTGGCGAGCAAGGCCTCGATCGGGTTCGCCGGCGGCGGCGCGCCGGCGGCCTGGGGCCGGGTGCGGAGCTCCTTGGTGCGCGCCTCGGGGGGCGGCGCGCCCCCGCCCGGGGCGTCGCGGGGGCCGAGGACGTGGGTCGACTCCCCGACGCCCATGCTGGGGGCCGGCATGTCCTCGGGGGGTGAGAGGGTCAGCCCGCCCTCGAGCTCGCGCCGCCAGGCCGCGAGGTCGGCGCGCTGCACCAGCGCCCGCGTCTCCTGGGAGCGAAACAGCCGGCTGATCTTGAAGTCCTCGGGCGCCAGGCTGCTGTTGGGGATCAGCGCGCGCTCGACGCCCTCGAAGTCCTGACTGCGGTAGCGCCCGAGGATCTTCTGGTCTTCCTTGACCACCCACGCCGCCTGGTCGCGGATCAGGACGTCGTCCTGGGCCTTGCTCAGCTTGCCCTGCTGGACCAGGACGTCGCCCAGGCGGCGGCGGTAGGTCTGGCGCTCGAGGTTGCTGATCAGCTCGGCCACGATCTCCTTGGGGACCTGCGTCCGCCGCTCGAGCATGCGCAGGTAGACCGCCTCACCCCGCACGTGGGCGTAGAGCGCGATCCGGTGGCGCAGGGTCTCGACGTGACGCGGGTCGAGGTCGCCGCTCTCGACCAGGCGGTTGATCAGGTCGCGCCCCGGGGTCGGGTCGGCGTCGGCGTCGCGCAGGGTCTGACGAACCACGGGCGCGGGGCTGAGCCCGAGCTGGACGACGGCCTTGCCGGTCATGACGTCGGAGGTGGTGATCACTGCGCAGCCGCTCCTGGGGCGAGAGTATAGCGAACGACCCGAGCCGGATTCGCCTGGGTCGGCTCGCTCAGCCCTCGGCGTCTGCGAAGGGGGGGGCGTCGTCGGCCCAGGCGCTGAGGTAGGCGCCGGCGGCGTCGGCCGCGGCGAGCAGCGCCGCGTAGTAGGGGTGCGGCGCGAGGGTCGCGCTGTCGCCGACCACCAACAGGAAGCGGCGCGCGCGGGTCAGGGCCACGTTGGTGCGGCGCGTGTCCTGGAGGAACCCGACCCGGGCCTCCGGGTTGCTGCGCACCAGGTCCACGACCACGGCCTCCTTCTCCCGCCCCTGGAAGCCGTCGACCGAGGAGATCTCCAAGCCCTCGCTCACCCAGCGCGCGAGCCGCTCGCGCAGCAGACGCACCTGCGCGCTGTAGGCGCAGATCACGCCGACCTCGCTCGCCGGCAGCCCCCGCGCGAGCAAGCGCTCGACCTCGGCCGCGACCCGCGCGGCCTGCTCGGGGTTGCAGAGGCTGGGGTCGTCGCCGAGCCGCGTCTCGTCCCAGCCCTTGCCCGCGGTGTCGAGGAAGCACCACGGCTCGGGGCGCAGGGGGTCGGGGAGCACGCCGAGGTCGCTCAGGCGGCGCTCGGCCACGCTCGGGTCGGCCTCGAGCCTGCCGCCGTAGTGCTGCGCGCTGGGGAAGCCCAGCAGCTCGCGCGGCATGCGGTATTCCACGGTCAGCAACCGGCTGGCGCAGGGCGCGGCCTCGGCCAGGCGCTCGAAGAAGCTGCGCCCCAGGCCCGCGGCCGCGGCGCGGGGGTCGATCACCGTCGGCGGGAGCTGACAGGGGTCGCCCGCGAGCACCGCGCGCGGCGCGCGCAGCAGCGCCACGAGCGCGATCGGGTCCACGGCCTGGGTCGCCTCGTCGAGGGCGACCCAGTCGAACTCGGCCTCGGCGAGCAGGTCGCTGTCGGCGCCGGCCGCGGTGGCGCACACCACCTGCGCCCGCGCCACGATCGCGTCCTTGAGCCCCGCCAGGTGCGCGCGCGCGTCGCGCAGCAAGCGGCGCACCTCGGCGAAGCCCGCGCGCCGCTCGGCGTAGGAGATCGCCCGCCGCCGCCAGCGCTTGTCGAGGGTCAGGCGCAGGGCGTGGGCCTCGGCGATCCAGCCCCGCGCCAGCGCGTAGTCGTCGCTCGCCGCGACCTGGGCGTCGAGCCCGTGGGCCTCGACCGCGGGCGAGACACGCGCGGGGTGCCCCAGGCGCACCACGACCAGCCCGCGCTCGACCAGGCGCTCGGCGAGGTTGTCGACCGCGGCGTTGCTCGCCGCGCAGGCCAGCACCCGCTCGCCGCGCGCCACGGCCTTCGCGACGAACTCCGCCAGGGTGCGGGTCTTCCCCGTCCCCGGCGGCCCGTGGA
>JAGQRJ010000456.1 GCA_020425635.1 Planctomycetota bacterium
CCGCCCCCGCCACCCCGGCCACCCCGGCCACCCCGGTCGAGCCCGCGACCCCCGCGACCCCGGACGCGCCCGGGACCCCGGCCGCCGACCGCGGCTGGACCCGCCTGGGCACGCGCAACGTGGGCTTCGGCGTAGACCGCGACGCGATCACGGTCACCGCGGCCGAGGGCCGCTTCACCCGCCTGCGCTTCCACGTCGGCGGCAACGCGCTGATCGTCGACTGGATCAAGGTCACCTTCGGCAACGGCGAGACCTGGGAGCACAACCCCCAGGCCCCCGTGCGCATTGCTCAGGGCGCGACCTCGGCCGCGATCGACCTCCCGGGCGGCGCCCGGGTGATCAAGCGGATCGAGTTCAAGTACCGCACCCCGGTCAAGAAGGCCCTGCGCGGCAAGGCGAACGTCACCGCCTTCGGCTTCCGCGCCGGCGTCGACCCCACGCCCAACAACGGGCGCTAGCCCGCAAGCTCACCACGAAGGGGTGAGTTTGCGAATCCACGAGCGGAGCGAGTGGTGAGACGTGCGGGCTAGCTGGTCGCGTGGTCGAGGCGCCGCCCAGGGTCGCTGGGCGCCTCGACCTCGGACCAGCGGCTCCCGTCGCTCGAGGCGAACCAGCGCGAAGCTCCCGGGTCCTTGCCCGCGTATTGGGCGTCGAGCCACTCGACGTGCTGAACCAGCAGGCGCCCGTCGCTCGCGTAGAGGGTGACCTCGTCCCAGGTGGTCTCCCCAGCCACCCACACCGCGCCCGGGAAGCTGGAGCGAGGACGCAGGCTGAGTCCGGGCACCGTCGCGCGGCGCTTCCCGAGGGCGACGACGACGCGCCGCTGGGGGTCGAGCTCCAGCCGCGCCTGCTCGAGGCCGCCCTCGCCCTTCCCCGCGCGGGCTCTGCCCTTCCCCACGCGCGCTAGCTCGCCGCGAACTCGTTCATGAACGCGACGAGCGCGTCGACGCCGGCGTCGGGCATGGCGTTGTAGATCGAGGCGCGGATCCCGCCCACGCTGCGGTGCCCCTTGAGCCCGAGCAGGCGGCGCTCGGCGGCCTGGGCGAGGAACGCGCCCTCGCGCTCGGGCTCGGCGAGGTTGAACACCACGTTCATGTGCGAGCGGTCCGCGGGCTGGGCGTGGCCGAGGTAGAGGTCGTGGGCGTCGATGCAGGCGTAGAGCTTCTCGGCCTGGGCGGCGTTGCGCCGCTCCATGGCCGCCAGCCCGCCCTGGGCCTCGATCCACTTGGCGACGAGGCCGACCATGTAGATCGGGAAGGTCGGCGGGGTGTTGTAGGCCGAGTCCTTCTTGGCGTGGGTCTGGTAGTTGAGCATGGTCGGCAGGGTCTTCGGGCTGCGCTCGAGGAGCTCCTTGCGGATCAGCACGAGGGTCACGCCGGCCGGACCGAGGTTCTTCTGCGCGCCGGCGTAGATCAGGCCGTAGCGCGCCATGTCGAGCGGCCGCGAGAGAATGTCCGACGACGCGTCGCACACCAGCGGCGCGTCGACGACGGGCGCCTCGCGGAACTGGGTGCCGTAGATCGTGTTGTTCGAGGTGATATGCACGAAGGACGCCCCCGCGCTCAGCTCGAGCTGCTTGGGGATCCGGTCGAAGTTCGTCGCCTGGCTGGACCCGGCGGCGCGGCCCTCGCCCAGCTTGTTGGCCTCGGCCAGCGCCTTCTCGCTCCAGGTGCCGGTGACCACGTAGTCCGCGGGCTTGGCGCCGAGGTTCATGGGCACCATGGCGAACTGGGTCGAGGCGCCGCCGGTGAGCCACAAGAGCTCCCAGGCGTCGTCGGCCCCGAGGAGCTTCCGGATCCGCGCGCCGGCCTGCTCCTGGATCTCCATGTAGGGCTTGCCGCGGTGGCTCATTTCCATGACCCCCAGCCCGGTGCCCTGGTAGTCGAGCAGGTTGGCCTTGGCCTCTTCGATCACCGCTTCCGGCATGACGGCCGGGCCGGCCCCAAAGTTGTACGCGCGAGTCATGAGCGACCTCCGGCCGCCGATTGTGCCTCGCCCCCGGCCGGGATCAAGCCGGGACCCCGCAACCTTCGGAGCGCGACCCCGCAACCTGCGCGCAGGCTGGGTTAGACTTCTGACTCCCCACGGACCCCAAGCAGAGGTAGCGGTGACGGATCCGGTGTTCGAGCACCCCGACGTGCAGCGGCTGATCGAGGTCGCGATCGCGGAAGACCTGCGCGACGAGGGCGACGTCACCTCGCGCGTGATCCCCGAGGAGGCGTCGTGCACCGCGCACGTGGTCTACCGCGAAGGCGGCGTGGTGTGCGGGCTGCCCCTGGCCGAGCAGGTGCTGACGCGGATCGCGCCGGGCGCCTCGTGGACCGCGCACAACGTCGACGGTGACCGGGTCGCGCCGGGCGCGGTGGTGGCCGAGATCAAGGGCCGCGCGCGCGGTGTGCTCGCGGCCGAGCGCCTGCTGCTCAACCTGCTCCAGCGCCTGGGCGGGGTCGCCACCGCGACCCGACGCTTCGCCGACGCGATCCAGGGGACCACCGCGCGGGTGCTCGACACGCGCAAGACGACCCCGGGCTGGCGGCTGCTCGAGAAGTACGCGGTGCGCACCGGAGGCGGGGTGAACCACCGCTTCGGGCTCTACGACCAGGTCCTGCTCAAGGACAACCACCTGGCGCTCCTGGGCGGCGAGACCCGGCTGGGCGAGGTCGTGGCCCGGGCGCGCGAGGCCGCCCCTCCAGGGACGCCGGTGGAGATCGAGGTCACGACCCAGGAGGGCGCCCTCGAGGCCAGCCGCGCGGGCGCGGAGATCGTGCTCCTCGACAACATGGACCCGCCGACCCTGGCGGTGACCGTCGAGAAGGTGCGCCACGACGCGCACGCCCGCGGCGCCGAGCCGCCGCTGCTCGAGGCCTCGGGGGGGATCGACCTCGAGACGATCGCGGGCTTCGCCCAGACCGGCGTCGACCGAATCTCGACCGGCTGGATCACCCACTCGTCGCCGGCCCTCGACGTGGCCCTCGACTTCCTCCCCCTGGAGTCCTAGCCGTGGAGTCGGTGGACCTCGTCGCCAAGCTCGGCGCCAGCGTGCGCAGCGTGTTCCACGGCCGCGAGCGCGTGGTCGACCACCTGCTGACCGCGCTCCTCGCCGGCGGGCACGTGCTGATCGAAGACGCCCCCGGCGTGGGCAAGACGACCCTGGCCAAGGCCCTGGCGCGCTCGATCAGCTGCGCGTTCAACCGGATCCAGTTCACCCCCGACCTGCTGCCGAGCGACATTCTCGGGGTCTCGATCTACGACCAGGCCAAGCGCGAGTTCGTGTTCCAGCCGGGGCCCGTGTTCGCCAACGTGATCCTGGCCGACGAGATCAACCGCACCAACCCGCGCACGCAGTCGAGCCTGCTCGAGGCCATGAGCGAGGCCTCGGTCTCGGTCGACGGGGTCACCCGCGAGCTCCCGCACCCCTTCCTCGTGCTCGCGACCCAGAACCCGATCGAGTCCGAGGGCACCTACCCGCTGCCCGACTCCCAGCTCGACCGCTTCTTGATCCGGCTGAGCATTGGCTACCCCACCCCAGCGCAAGAGAAGGCGGTGCTCAGCGCGCAGACCCGCTCGCACCCCCTCGACGCGCTGGGGGAGGTCGTGAACCACGAGGACGTGCTCGCCCTGCAGGCGTCGACCCGCGACGTCCGCGTGGACGAGTCGATCCTCGACTACATCGTCGCCCTCGCGCAGCGCTCGCGCAGCTGGGACCAGCTCGCGGTCGGGATCAGCCCCCGCGGCTCCCTCGCCCTGCGCAGGGCGAGCCAGGGCCTGGCCCTCGTGCGCGGGCGCGAATACGTCGTCCCCGACGACGTGCAAGAGCTCTTCCTCCCGGTCATGGCGCACCGGGTCGTCTCCAACGGCACCTTCGCCCAGGGCGAGGACGCGCTGCGCCAGCTGCTCGAGCTGGTCCCGGTTCCTGTCTGAGCGCGCCCGTCTCCACGCCCGAGGTCACCTCCGTGCTCCCACGACGCCCCCGCGGTCTTCGGCCTCCCTTCGCGGCGTGGGGCGCGCTGCTGTGCCTCGTCGCCACGGGCGCCGTCCACGGACAAGAGCTCCCGACCCGACCCACGATCGCCGAGGTCGAGTCCCGGCTGGCAGGGCTCCCGGGCGCGAGCCTCGAGGCCGCCGAACGCGGCGCGGCGGAGGCCGCCTACAAGCAAGCCCTCGAGTCCCTGCGCCTCGCCGACGAGTGGGCCGCCCGGGCCGCCGACTTCGTGCGCCTCACCGAGGAGGCCCCCGGGAAGCTCACCGCCTACCGCGCCGAGCTGGCGAGCCCCATGCCCCCGCTCCCCGACGGCCAGGACGCGCTGAGCGCGACCCAGCTCGAGCAAGAGCGCGCCCAGGCCGCGGGCAACTTGACCGTCGCCCGGGAGCTGATCGAGAAGCTGCGCGCGGAGACCAGCACGCGCAGCGACCGCCAGGTCAACCTCCCGGGAAACCTGGCGCGCCTGCGCGAGCAGGTCACCGGGCTCGAAGAAGGCCTGCGGGGGGCGCCCCCGCCCGAGGCCGAGCCGGCGCGGGCCGAGTTCGTGCGCGCCGCCGCCCAGCGCGCGGCGCTACGCGCGGAGATCACGGCGAGCGAGCAAGAGCTCGCGAGCTACGACGCCCGCCAGGAGCTGCTGCAAGTGCGCCGCGACCGCGCGCAGCGGCGCCTCGCGATCGCCGAGCAAGCCCTCGACTACTGGCAGCGACGCGTCGACGACCAGCGCCGCCTCGACGCCGAGCGCGCCGCCCTCGAGGCCGACCGCCTGCGCCAGGCCGCGCTGCGCAGCCCTCAGCTGCGCGAGCTCGCCGAGGGCAACCAGGAGCTGGCGACCGCGCGCACCGAGGCCAACGGCTGGGTCGACCGCCTCGAGCGGGCGGGTCGGGACCTGAGCGAGGCCCGCGCGCAGCTCCAGGAGCTCCGCGACAACTTCCGCGCCCTGCGCCGCCGCGAACGGGTCGCGGGGCTCGACCAGGCCATGGGCGCGATCCTGCGGATCCGCTACGCCGAGACCCTCGACCCCTTCCGCCTGCGGCGGGCGGTGTGGACCACCCAGGGCGACCTGGCCAAGGCCGAGGTCGCCTCGATCGAATACGGCGAGCAGCGCGAGGGCGCAGGCGACGTCGACGCCGAGCTCGGGCGGCTCGAGGCCGCGGGGGCCCTCGACCCCGCCGCGCGCGCGGTCGCCCTCGAGCTGATCGAGACGCGCCGCGACCTCCTCGACGCGGCGCTCCTCGACACCGAGCGCCTGGCGCGCTTGCTGAGCGACCTCGACTTCACCCGGCGAGAGCTGCAGCGCGCCAACTCCGAGTTCCGTGAATACATGGAGGAGCGGATCCTCTGGGTCCGCAGCGTGCAGCACCCCCTCGTCCTGCAGCCGAAGGGCGCCGCGGCCCTGGCGCAGTGGCTGCTCTCGCCCACCCGCTGGCGCGAAGCCCTCGGGGCGTCGGCCAACGACCTCCTGCGGACCCCCCTCGACCTCGCCCGGGTCCTGCTCTTCGTGCTGCTCTTCGGACTCGCCTGGGGCTTCGCCCGCACGACCCTCAGCGCGCCGGCCCAGCGGGTCACGATCGGGCTGACCCTGCGCAAGCTCCTGCGCAGCGCGTTCTTGGGCGCGCCCCCGGCGGGCCTGGTGATCCTGGCGGCCTGGCTCTTGACCCGCCCCCCGGCGCAGGTGCAGCCCGCGGTCGCGGTCGGCGCCGCGCTGCAGCACCTCGCGGCCGGGCTCTTCGTCGGCTGGCTGCTCTACTCCTTGCTGCAGAAGAAGGGCGTCGGCAGCGACCTCCGCTGGCCCAGCAGCGTGCGCGACTTCCTCCGCCGCCACCTGCGCTGGTTCGTCCCGCTCAAGGTCCTCTGCGCGGCGACCGTGACCGGCTTCGACCAGCAGCCCACGGCCGAGTGGAGCGACTCGATCGGCCGCCTCGCGTTCTGCGCCGGCGAGGTCGTGCTCCTGGCCTTCCTCTACTGGACCCTGCGCGCGTCCAGCCCGGTGGTCCAGTCGCTGCGCGAGCGCAGCCCCAACGGGATCGCGCTCAGGCTGCGCCCGCTGTGGTATCCCCTCGCGGTGGGCCTCCCCCTGCTCTTGCTCGGGCTGTGCCTGGGGGGCTACTTCTACACCGCGACGCACCTCGAGCGCCGGCTGCTCATGAGCCTCCTGGCCGTGGTGGTCCTCGCGGTCGCCTACGGAATCTCGCTCCGCTGGCTGCTCCTCGCGCGCCGCCGCCTCGCCCAACAGCAGATCGCGAACCTCCCTCCCCCTCCGCCGGCGGAGCCCGCCGCACCCCCGCCCGAGGCTCCCCAGGCGGCAGAGCCCGCCGACGGCGACGAGGTCGAGCCCCTACCGAGCACCGAGGCCGACCCCCAGCCGAGCGTCGAGGCCTCCCAGACGCAGGGCGCGCCCGAGGGGGCGAGCGACTCCGTCGAGGCGCCCGCCGCCCCCCGCCCGGCGAGCGTCCCCCCGACCCGCGAGGGCGAGCAGAGCACCTCCCTCGAGCGCGACGACGCCCTCGACCTGGCCCTGATCCGCGAGCAGACCGGTCGCCTGTTTCGCAGCCTCGCGGTGGTCGCCTTGATCGTCGCGCTGTGGCTGATCTGGGACGACGTGCTCCCGGCGCTCAAGCGCCTCGAGCAGGTCCAGCTCTGGCCCACCGTGGACTGGGTCGAGGCGGAGGAGCAGCACTACCCCGCCCTCGAGCGCACGGTGGTCCCCAGCGCGGAGGGCGCGACCCCGGGTGCGCCCGCCGATCACGCCCCCACCCAACCCGCGCCGGAAGGCGACGACGTCCGCCCGGTGCCGCAGCTGACCCCCGTCCCCGCCCTCGCCCCCGCCCCGAGCGAACCCGACGAGGCCGCGGCGGCGCGGGTGACCCTCGTGCACCTGGGGACGGCGCTGATCGTGTTCGCCTTCACGCTGCTGGTCGCGCGCAACCTCCCCGGCCTGCTCGAGCTCGCCCTCTTCCAGCGCCTGCCCCTCGACGCCGGCGCCCGCTACGCCCTGATCACGGTCACGCGCTACGCCGTGGTGTTCTTCGGGGTGACCCTCGCGTTTCGCAACGTGGGGATCGGCTGGTCGAGCATTCAGTGGCTCGCGGCCGCGCTGACCTTCGGCCTCGCCTTTGGCCTGCAGGAGATCTTCGCCAACTTCGTCTCAGGCCTGATCCTGCTCGCCGAGCGCCCGATCCGCGTCGGCGACGTGGTCACGGTCAGCGGGATCAACGGCAAGGTCGCGCGGATTCGGATCCGCGCCACCACGATCCTGCAGTGGAACGGCAAGGAGCTGGTGATCCCCAACAAGAACTTCGTCACCGGCGACGTGGTCAACTGGACGCTCAGCGACCCCAGCACGCGCCTGGACATTCCCCTGGGCGTCGCCTACGGCAGCGACGTCCCCAAGGTCAAGCGCCTGCTGCTGGAGCTCACCCGGGCCCACCCCTTGAGCCTGGCCGACCCGCCGCCGGCGGCCTACTTCATGGGCTTCGGCGACAGCGTGCTCAGCATCGAGCTGCGCGTGTGGATCCCCGACCCCAACGCGATCCCGATCATTCGCGACGACCTGCTGAACGCGATCCAGGAGCGCTTCGCCGCCGAGGACGTCGAGATCGCCTTCCCCCAGCGCGACCTGCACGTCCGCTCGGGCGCCCTCGACGTGCGCCTCGTCGAGCCCGAGCGCGCGCCCAAACCCCCGGGAGGCGCATGAGCGACCACGGAATCCTTTGGGCCGTTGCCCTCGACGGGAAGGGCGGCCGTCGGGCCCTGGAGTGGGAGGAGCTGAGCGCCGCCCCGCCCCAGGCCGTGTGGCTGCACCTGACCGGGGCCAGCCCGGAGCTGCGCGCCTGGCTGCACGACCACAGCGGGCTCGACGCCGCCGCGCTCGAGACCTTCCTCTCCCCCGAGACCCGCCCGCGCTGCATGGCGAACGGCGAGACCCTGCTCGTGTTCGTGCGCGGGGTGAACCTCAACCCGGGGAGTCAGCCCGACGACATGCTCTCGCTGCGCATGGCCGTGAGCCCCCAGCTCTTGATCACCTTTCGCCAGGCTCGCCTGGCGACGCCGGCGGCGGTGGCGGAGCGGCTCGAGGCGGGGCAGGGCCCTGCCGACGTCCCCTCCCTGTTCGTGACCCTCGTGGTCGAGCTGAGCGGGCGGATCCAGCCGGTGCTCGACAACCTCGACGACCTGATCGCCGAGCGCGAAGGCGAGCTCGAGAGCACCCAGCGCAAGGACCTGACCGAGCTCCGCCGCCAGACGATCGCGCTGCGGCGCTACCTGGCCCCCCAACGCGCCGCGCTCGCGAGCCTGGTCGCGGCGGCCCCCGCCTGGCTCCCCGCCCTCGGGCTCGCGCGCCTGCGCGAGGTCGCCGACGTGACCGCGCGCTTCGTCGAGCACCTCGACGAGATCCGCGAGCGGGGTAGCGTGCTCCACGACGAGCTGAGCAACCGCGTCGGCGAAGAGCTCAACGCGCGGATGTACGCGCTCTCGGTGGTGACCCTCGTGTTCCTGCCCCTGGGCCTGCTCACGGGGCTGCTGGGGATCAACGTCGGCGGCATGCCCGGCTCCGACGACCCCCAGGCGTTCTGGATCGTGTGCGGCATTTTGCTCGCGATCTCGGCCCTGATCGGGGTGTGGCTGCGGCGCCTGCGCTGGATCTGACCCCGCTCAGCGCGCCCCCAGACGGCGCAGCAGCTGCTCGCCCTCGGCCCGCCGCAGGTCGCCGAGCTCGAGCAGCCGCCGCGCGTCGCGCAGCGCGAGGTCGCGCTCGCCGAGCTGCTCGTAGGCGAGCGCGCGATCGAGCAGGGGGAAGAGCTCCGAGGACGCGACCAGGTCGGGCTTGAGCTCGAGGGCTTGGCTGCAGGCGCTCACGGCTTCGCGGTAGCGCGCGAGGCGCCGGAGCAGCTCGCCCTTGAAGGCGATCGCCGCCGGGAAGCGGTAGGCGAGGTCGATCGCGGCCTGCACGCGCTCGACCAGCTCGGGTCGCAGCTCGAGCAGCGCGTCGATCCGCGCCTGCTTGAGCAGCGGGTCGCACCCCCGGCGATCGTCGCGCGCCGCGAACTCGCGGCGCAGCTCCTCCTGGAGCTGCCAGGCAGACTCGTAGCGCGCGAGGTAGGTCATGGCCAGGGCGCGGACCTCCCGCGTGGAGCTCGGGTCTTCGAGCCTCGCGCCGAGCTCCTCCAGCGAGCGGAGGCCCGCGCTGAGGGAGAGCGCGCGTCGACGGGCGTCGACCCCGAAGCTCGCGATCCCGGTGAGGTCGTCGAGCCAGGGCAGCTCGAGTTCGGGGAGCGCGAGGGCGAGCTCGACCCGCTCGTAGCGCTGCGCCAGCTCGAGGCTCGGGAGCGCGCCCAGCGCCTTGGCCCGCGCGCGGGCCTGCGCGTGCACCTCCGCGCGGACGTAGTCCGCGAGCAGCCCGTCGGCGCGAGAGGCCACGTGGTCGGCGTCGTAGAGCGCCTGGGCCCAGCGCCCCAGCGAGCGGCAGGCGAGCGCGCGCTCGAGCCGCGGATCGACGGGCAGCCA
>JAGQRJ010000457.1 GCA_020425635.1 Planctomycetota bacterium
CCGGCGCAGGCGGTCGAGCGCGCGACACGTCGCCGCGCGCACCAGCCAGCCCTCGACCCGGGCCTCGGGCAGCCCGGCCCCGCGCCGGTAGAGCGCGAGCAGCGCCTCCTGGGTCACGTCGAGGGCCTCGGCGCGCTCGCCGAGCACGCGGAACGCGGCGCGGTAGGTCCGCTGCTGGTGGCGCTCGACGAAGACCGGGAAGGGGGTAGCCACGCCTCCAGGTTACTTGGCCGCGTCGAGGGAGGTCGCCAGCAGGCGGTGCGTGCGGTCGCGGAGGTCCTGGCCGGTGAAGCGCCAGATCAGGGTGTCGCCCTGGACCTCGTCGGCGTTGTGGCGCAGCACCACGCCGGGGAGCCGCAGGCGGACGACGAAGGCCTCGTCGCCGAGGTCCTCGCTGACCTCGAACACCCGCCGCTGGCGGGCGAGCTCCTCGCGCAGCGCCTGCTCGCGCTGGGGGCCGAGCTCCAGCGCGCGGGCGGCGGCCGCGGCCGCCGCCCGGTGGACCCGCGCCTCGAGGCCCTTGGCCGCCTCCTTGATCTCCTGCGGGTCGGCGAGCAGGCGCGCCAGGAACGCCGGGTCGACGGTGGCCGTGATCTCGCCGCGGATCGCCTCCTGGACCTCGAGCGCCGCCCGCCCGGGGTCGGCGCCTGGGGCGACCACGGCGAGCGCGGCCTCGGCCCAGCGCTCGACCTTCGCCTGCTCGTAGGCGCAGAGCGCGCGCACGAGCAGCCCGCGCTCCTCGTCGGTGAAGCTGGCGAACTCGCCGAGCTGCTTGACCAGGGCCTTGACCTCGTCGGGGAACGCCCGCCGCTCGGCGAAGGCGTAGGGCGCCCACTCCCGCGCGCCATACGCGCGGCTGAAGCGGAACACGCGCCCCTCGGCGCTGGGGGTCACCGTGAGCTCGGTGCTGCGCGTGAGCGCGCTCTCGGGGTCGCCAAAGCAGGCGGGCAGCTCCGCCGCCCGCGCGAACTCCGCGCGCGCGCGGAGCACGTGCTCGAGCTTGCCGTCTTGCTTGGCGCGCGTCGTGCGCTCCACGGCCCAAGGCGCCCCGCCGGGCTGCGCCGCCGCCCCCTGATCGAGGTCCTCGCCGTCGCCGTGGATCACGTAGCTGACCTCCAGCGAGCCGTCGGGGTGCACGGTCAGGGTCTCCTCGTGCTCGAGGCAGCCGGTGCTGCCGAGCAGGGCCGCGCCCACGAGCGCCCAGGTCAAACGTCGCATGCTTCGCTCCTCGCCCCCCACACGCACCCCGCCCCCGAATCGGATACCGAGAAATCCGCGCGCTGCGGCCAGCGGGGTCGTCCCTTGCGCTTCTGCACGGGGCCGATATTCTACATTCTGGAATATGGAACAGCCCACTCAAGAGATCCTTCGACCGGCTGACGTGGTGGCCCTGCTCGGTGTGCACACGCACCCTATCCCATGGACATTCAGCCAGTTAGGCGAGGAGCTCGGCGTCTCTGCCTCACGGGTGCACGACTCCCTGAAGCGCTGCGCGCGCGCGGACCTCTACGAGCCAACGGAGCGGAGGGTCAAGGCGCGAAATCTGGAGCAATTCCTCGTGTCGGGAGTGCGCTACGCCTTCCCCGCCGCGCTCGGCGCCAACGCGCTTGGGATCCCAACGGGCGCATTTGCTCCGCCCCTCCGCGACGTCTTGTCCTCTGCGGGTGCGCCCTACGTCTGGCCGCACGTCGGACCCGAGTCGATCAAGGGCCAGAGCGTGGTGCCCCTGCACCCGAGCGTACCCTCGATCGCGCTGCGCAATCGACGCCTGTATGAGCTCTTGGCGATCGTCGACAGCCTCCGACTCGGCGGAAGCCGCGAGCGAAGCGCAGCCCAGAGCGCCCTGGAAGAGCGGCTGAGAGCGCCCCGCGGTGGGTGATCCAAACCGGGCCCGACTTCAGCAGGCCGTCACCGCGCTCAGCGCGATCGACGTGCCGCTGGTGCTCCTCGGGGGAGTCACGGTGGGGCTCTACCTCCGCCCCGAGCTGGCTGAGGGCACTCGAAGAGGTCTCCCGCCTCGCCCCGTAGGGGCCGAGCTCGCCTCGGCCCGGACCCCGCGCCTCCCGCGTCGCCTCCGCCTCCCGCGTCGCCTCCGCCTCGCCCCGAGGCCTACTCCGGGATCGCGACCCGCGCTTCGAGGACCCTCAACAGGCGCGCCACGCACTCCCCCAGCCCCAGCACGCTCGTGTCGAGCACCAGCTCCGCCGCCTCGGGCGCCTCGTAGGGCGCCGAGACCCCGGTGAACTCGGGGAGCTCCCCGGCGTCGGCGCGCGCGTAGAGGCCCTTGGGGTCGCGCTCCCGGCAAGCTTCGACGGGCGCGCTCAGGTAGACCTCCACGAAGCGCTCCGCCCCCACGACGGCCCGCGCCGCCTCACGCGCCGCGCGCAGCGGCGCAATGAAGGCCGCGATCACGATCAACCCGGCGTCGTTCATGAGGCTCGCCACGTGGCTCACCCGGCGCAGGTTCTCGGCGCGCTCCGCCGCCGAGAACCCGAGGTCGGCGTTCAGCCCAGCGCGCAGGTTGTCGCCGTCGAGCACGGTGCAGGCCCGCCCCTCGTGCAGCAGCGCCTGCTCCAGCGCGCGCGCGATCGTGGTCTTGCCCGCGCCGGAGAGCCCGGTCAGCCACACCGTCGCCGCGCGCTGCCCGAGCACGCGCTCGCGCTGGGCCTGCGCCGCGTAGGCCTCGGGGGTCAGGTTCCGCTCGGCGGGGTCACTCACGGCCAGGGCTCCCGGGCAAGCAGCCCTGCGCGTCGAGGTAGCTGAAGATCTGCTGGGCGCAGCCCTCGACGCCGTCTTGATCGGGGCGCACGGTGAGGGTCGGGGCCTCGGGGCGCTGGTAGTCGGCGTTGACCCCGGGCACGTTGCTCAGCTCGCCCGAGCGGGCCCGGGCGTAGACCTGGTTGCTGTCGCGCGCCTCGCACCACTCGCGGGGGCTGGCCACGTAGACCTCGACGAAGCGCTCCGCGCCCACCAGCTCGCGGGCCAGGGAGCGCACCTGCCGCGAGGGCGAGACGAAGCAGCAGATCGCGAACAGCCCCGCCTGGTTGACCATGTGCGCCACCGCGCCCACCCGGCGCAGGTGCTCGAAGGTGTCGGCGGGGTTGAAGCTCAGCCCGTGGCTGAGGGTCGCGCGGACCACGCGCCCGTCGAGCACGTAGCCGCAGGCGCCCCGCGCCATGAGCAGCCGGTCGAGGGCGTCGCCGACCTCGGTCAGCCCGCTGGCGGGCAGGCCGGTCAGCCACACCGTGCGCGGGTCTTGCCCAAGGGCCGCCGCCTTGGCCGCGGGGGAGACCGCGCCCTGCTCGAGCCGGCGCTCGGCGCTGGCGTCGCCCGCGCCCGCCGCGACGGCGCCCGGGCGCGCGGGCAGGCTCTCGGCCGGGCCGCGCTGGATCAGCATGCCCGCGCCCACGGTGGCGTTGGTCAGCGGGTCGACCAGGATCAGCCCGCCCGTCGCCCGGTTGCGGCGATACGGGTCGTAGAACAGGGGCCGCGTCGCCGAGAGCACCGCGCGCCCGATCCCGTTGAGCCCCAGCTCCTCGCGCTCCCTCAGCCGACGGAGGGTGTTGACGTCGACCTCGTAGCGCAGCTCCTCGGCCCGGGCGTTGAGCTGCTGGGTGCCGCTCTTGAGCACGTAGTCGTTGCCCGGGCGAAAGGGCGCGTCGGCGAGCCACACCAGCATGCACTCGAACACGCGCCCCACCAGCGGCTGGTTCTGCGGGTGCACGAGCAGGTCGCCGCGGCTGACGTCGATCTCGTCCTCGAGCACCAGGGTCACCGCCTGGGGCGGAAAGGCCTGCTCGAGGTCGCCGTCGTAGGTCACGATCCGCGCGACGGTCGAGGTCTTGCGCGAGGGCAGGGCCAGGACCGGGTCGCCCACGCGCACGACCCCCGACTGGACCTTGCCCGCGAAGCCGCGGAAGTCCTGGGTCGGGCGCGCCACGAGCTGCACCGGGAAGCGGAAGTCGATCAGGTTGCGGTCGCCCTCGACGTGCACGTCCTCGAGCACGCTCAAGAGCGGCGGCCCGTCGTACCACGGCATGGCCGCGCTGCGCGCGGTGACGTTGTCGCCCTTGAGCGCCGAGAGCGGGACGAAGCGCAGGTCGGGGATCTCGAGCCGCCCCGCGAAGTCGAGGAAGTCCTGCTCGATCCGGTCGAAGACCTCCTCGCTGTAGCCGACGAGGTCCATTTTGTTGACGCACACCACCGTGTGCTTGATCCCGAGCAGGCTCGAAATGAACGCGTGGCGCTTCGACTGCGCCAGGAGCCCCTTGCGCGCGTCGACCAGGATCAGCGAGAGGTTCGCGGTCGAGGCGCCGGTGGCCATGTTCCGCGTGTACTGCTCGTGCCCCGGGGTGTCCGCGATAATGAACTTGCGCTTGGGCGTCTCGAAGTAGCGATACGCCACGTCGATCGTGATCCCCTGCTCGCGCTCGGCCTTGAGCCCGTCGGTCAAGAGCGAGAAGTCGATCGTCTCCCCCGCCGCCGCCACCGAGGCGTTGGTGGTGTTCTTCGTCGCCTCGGCGAGGTGGTCGGTGTAGACGCACTTGGTCTCGTAGAGCAGGCGCCCGATCAGGGTCGACTTGCCGTCGTCCACGCTGCCCGCCGTGGAGAAGCGCAGAATGTTCTTGGTCGCCGCGCCGGCGAGGACGGCCTCGGCCGCGGCGTCTGCTCGCGCGTGGGTCAAAAGTATCCCTCGCGCTTCTTGAGCTCCATGGAGCCGTCGCGGTCGTGGTCGATCACGCGGGTCGCGCGCTCGGACCTCGTCTCGTCGAGCAGCTCGGCCAGGATCTTGGGCACGGTGTCGGCGCTCGAGCGCACCGCCCCCGTGCAGGGCGTGCAGCCCAGCGAGCGGAAGCGGCACAGGACCTTCTGCGGCACGTCGCCGGGCTGGCTCGGCAGGCGGTCGTCGACCGGGATCAACTGCTCCCCGCGCACGATCACCTCGCGCTCGGCCGCGAAGTAGAGCGGGACGACCGGGATCTCCTCGACGTGTATGTAGTGCCACACGTCGACCTCGGTCCAGTTGCTCAGCGGGAACACCCGGATCGACTCGCCCGGGTTCACGGCGCCGTTGTAGAGGTCCCACAGCTCGGGGCGCTGGGTCTTGGGGTCCCACTGCCCGGCCCCGTCGCGAAACGAGAACACGCGCTCCTTGGCCCGCGAGCGCTCCTCGTCGCGCCGCGCGCCGCCAAAGGCCGCGTCGTAGCCCCCGGCCGCCAGCCCGTCGAGCAGCCCCCGGGTCTTCCACACCCCGCAGCACTTGGTCGTGCCGAAGCTGAACGGGTTCATGCCCAGCCGCTCGCCGTCCTCCTGCTGCGAGACGATCAGCTCCGCCCCCAGCTCGGCCACCATGCGGTCGCGGAACGCGTACATTTCCTTGAACTTGAAGGTCGTGTCCACGTGCATGAGCGGGAAGGGGAGCTTCCCCGGGTGGAACGCCTTCTGCGCCAGGCGCAGCATGCACGAGCTGTCCTTGCCCACCGAATACAGCATGACCGGCTTCTCGCAGGTCGCGACCACCTCCCGCAGGATATGGATCGCCTCCGCTTCGAGCTCGCGCAGGTAGGAGAGTCGGTAGCTCACGGGCAGCACCTCACTACCCAGAGCTTACGCTGCCTGGCCCGAACATAGGGACCTCGTGCCCCTCGCCCCTCGGCTGCCTCCCCCGCAGGGCCGAGCTCGCCTCGGCCCGGACCCCA
>JAGQRJ010000458.1 GCA_020425635.1 Planctomycetota bacterium
ACCGCCGCGGCCGACGGGGTGGCCACGGCCAGCGGCCTCGAGCGCCCGCGGATCGGCGACCTGCTCGACGTCGAGGGCGTGCCCGCGCGGGTCGAGGCCGTGGGCGCGGACAGCTTGCGCCTCGTGCTGCTGGGAGACCCGCGGCGCGTCGCCGTGGGCCAGCGGGTGCGCCGCCGGGAGCACCCCCTCGAGCTCCCGGTGGGCCCCGAGCTCTTCGGGCGCGTGGTCGACCCCCTGGGTCAGCCCCTCGACGGCCGCGGCGCCCTCGCGCCCGGGCCCTGGTCTGCGGTCGAGCTGCCCCCCGTGCCCTTGGTCGACCGCGCGCCCGTCACCCGCCCCCTGCACACGGGCCTGTTCGTCGTCGACACCCTGATCCCCGTGGGGCGCGGGCAGCGTCAGCTCGTGATCGGGGATCAGTCGACGGGCAAGACCGAGCTCTGCCTGGACCTCCTGGCCGCTCAGGGCGAGGACACGGTGGGGATCTACGTGGCCGTCGGGCAGCGCGCCTCGCAGATCGCGAGCCGCGTGGAGTGGCTGCGCGAGCGGGGCGCGCTGGAGCGCGGCTTCGTGGTCGCGGGCAGCGCCGATTCGCCCCTGGGCTTGATCCACCAGGCTCCCTACAGCGCCTGCACCATGGCCGAGTCGCTCATGCGCCGCGGCTGGGACGTGGTGATCGTCTACGACGACCTCACGACCCACGCCCACGCGCACCGCAGCCTGGCGCTGCTCCTCGGGCGCCCCGTCGGGCGAGAGGCCTTCCCGGTCGACGTGTTCTACGCCCACGCCCGCCTGCTCGAGCGCGCCACGCAGCTCGGGCCCTCCCGGGGAGGCGGCTCGCTGACCGCCTTCCCCGTGGTCGAGACCCAGGGCGGCGACCTGACCGGCTACGTGCCCACGAACCTGGTGTCGATCACCGACGGGCAGATCCGCCTCGACGCCGGCCTCGCCGCCGCGGGACAGACCCCCGCCGTCGACGTGGGGCTCTCGGTCTCGCGGGTCGGGGGCAAGGCGCAGCCCAAGGCGCTCAAGCAGCTCGCGGGGCAGCTCAAGAACGACTACGCGCAGTTCCTCGAGCTCGAGATCTTCACCCGCCTGGGGACCCGCCTCGAGGAGGCGACCCAGCGCGTGATCGACCGCGGCCGCCGGGTGCGGGAGGCCCTCAAGCAGCCCCAGGGTGAGCCCCTCGATCTGGTGGAGGTCGTGCTGCGGGTCGCGCTCTTGCGCACCCCCGAGGTCGTCGCCGTGCCCCTCGCGACCCTCCCCGCGGCCCTCGCCGAGGCGGTGGACGCCTTGCGTCGCCGCGATCCAGAGCTCGCGCGGGACATCGCGGCGGGGCGCCCCCTCGACCCCGAGCGCCTGGCCTCGACCCTCACCGTGGGGCGCGCGGTGTTGGCCGCCGCGACCCCGAAGGCGCCGGCGTGAGCTCCGAGCGCGCGCTGGAGTCGAGGCTGCGCGCCTGGCGCGGGTTCCGCGACATCGCCCACGCGACCTCGTCCCTCGCCGCGTCCATGGTCGTGCGCTGGACGACCCACGAGGCGCGCGCCCGCGGGCACCTCGCGCAGACCCAGCGCCTGGCCAGCGCGTTCCCGCCCGCGGAGCCCGACCCCCACGGGCCGAGCGTGCTGGTGGCGTTCGGGACCGACCTCGGGCTGTGCGGACGCTTGAACCAGTCGGTCGCCGAGCGGCTGCTCGAGGTCGCGCAGGCCGAGCCGCCGACCCTCTGCGTGGTCGTCGGGCACCGGCTGGCCGACGCGCTGCAGGACGAGCTCCCCTGCCAGCGCGAGGGGGCCCCGTCGAGCATCGAGGCGGTGCTCGACCTCGCGGACCGCGTCGAGGCCGAGGTGGCCCGCCTGGGCGCCGCCCGGCCCGCGCGCCTGGGCTGCCTGCGGATCGACGCCGCCGCGCGCGAGCCCTTGCTCGACTGGGGCGCGCCTCCGCCCGCCGCGACCGGGGCCCCGCCCGCCCGGCTGTGGGAGCCCTCGCAGCCCGCGCCCGGGGTCGCGGAGGACCTGCGGCGCCACGCCCGCCTCGTGGCCGCAGCCTGCGCCGCCCTCCTCGGGGAGGCGCGCCTGCGCCAGGCGACCATGCGCCGCGCTCAAGACACCGCCGAGCGCAGGATCCAGGAGCACGAGCGCAGCCTCAACCGCGCCCGGCAGGAGCGAATCACCCAGGAAATGCTCGAGGTCCGCGCCGGAGGGCGCGCCGGGGTCGGCGGGTAGCGCCGGCCCAGATTTATTGCGCTTTGGATCTATGCAGGGCCCGGCGAACCGGGTATTTGTCCTTCACACCCTTGCGGTCCTCGGGACCAGGAGTTCGCGTGCTTCACCCGTCCACCGAGCTGCGCACGATCAACCCCACGATCGGAGCTGGGGTTTTCGCCAGCGAGCCGATCCCACGCGGCACGATCGTGTGGATCCGCGACCCGCTGGACCACGTGTTCAGCCCCGAAGAGTTCGACGCGCTCGAGGGTCCGATCCGGGAGCACGCGCTGAAGTACTCCTTTGTCGACGGGCAGGGGTCTTCGATCCTTTGCTGGGACCTGGCGAAGTACGTGAACCACAGCTGCGAGGCGAACCTGCTCAGCACCCCCTTCGAGTTCGAGATCGCGGTGCGGGACATCGCCGCGGGCGAGCAGATCACCGACGACTACGGGAGCTTCAACATCGAGGCCCCGCTGGAGTGCCACTGCGGCTCGGCGCGCTGCCGGGGGGTGATCCGCGCCGACGACGCCGAGCGCCTGGTCCCCGAGTGGGACGCCCAGGTGCGCGCCGCCTTCCCCGCGGTGATCGAGGTCGCGCAGCCCTTGTGGGACTTCGTGCAGGACCCGGCGCGGGTGGAGGCCGCGGCCTGCGACCCCGCGCGCCTGGCCTCGGTCGCGGTGAACTACGTTGGGGCGGAGGCCGGCGTGCACGCCGCCCGCACCCAGCGGCCGCGGGGGAGCTCGGCTCCCGGGTCGCGGCGATGAGCAAGACCTCGGGGCGTCGCCCGAAGGTGCCCAGGGTCCCCAAGGTCCAGGTTCGCCACGCCACGCCCGCCGACGTACCGGAGATCTTCGAGGTTCAGCGCGCGGCCTACGAGGGCTTCCCGACCCAGGGGCTGTGCGACGAGCGGCTCCTCGGGCTGCAGGTGAACGCCTTCCCGGAGGGGCAGCTCGTGGCGGTCCGCGGCGAGCGGGTGGTGGGCTACGCCACGTCCTTGATCGTCTCCCTCGACGACGACTCGCCCTGGTATTCCTACAACGAGATCACCGGCAACGGGACCTTCAGCACCCACGACCCCAGCGGCGACACGCTCTACGGCGCGGACATCGCCGTGCACCCCGACGCCCGGGGGCAGGGGGTCGCCGGGAAGCTCTACCAGGGCCGGCGGCGCATCCTCACCCGCTTCAACCTACGGCGCATGGTCGCCGGAGGGAGGATCCCCGGCTACGTGGAGGTCGCCGGACGCCTCTCGCCGGAGGACTACGTCGAGGAGGTCGTGCGCGGCGAGCGCTCGGACCAGGCGCTCAACGCGCACCTCAAGGCCGGCTACCGCGTGCTCGGGGTCTACCACGGCTACCTGCACGACGAGCAGAGCCTCGACTTCGCGACCTTCCTCGAGCTCGAGAACCCGCGCTTCAAGGCCGAGCGCCGGCGGATCGCGGCCTCGCCGATCCACCGCCCGGTGCGCCGGGTGCGGGTGTGCGCGGTGCAGTACGAAATGCGCCCGATCGAGTCGTGGGAGGAGTTCGTCGCCCAGGTGGGGTTCTTCGTGGCCGCCGCCGACGCCAACCACTGCCACTTCCTCGTGTTCCCCGAGCTGTTCACGGTCCAGCTCCTGCGCACCTTGCCCGAGGACGCGGACCACCGCGCGGGCTCGGCGCGGCTCGCGGAGCTCACCGAGCGCTACCGCGAGCTGTTCCGGGGGATCGCGCGGCGCACGGGCATGCTCGTCCTCGCGGGCTCGCAGCCCACGGTGGTCGACGGCGAGCTGCGCAACGTGGCGCACCTGTTCACGCCCTCGGGCAACGTCTACACCCAGGACAAGCTGCACGTCTCGCCCGACGAGCGGCGCCTGCAGGGGGTGATCCCGGGGACCGGCGTGCAGGTGTTCGACACCGGGTTCGCGCGGATCGCGATCGTGGTGTCCTACGACATCGAGTTCCCCGAGCTCGTGCGCCTGCTGACCCTGGCCGGCGCCGAGGTGATCTTCTGCCCCTACAGCACCGACGAGCGCAAGTCCTACATGCGGATCCGCTACTGCGCCCACGCCCGCGCGGTCGAGAACTGCGTCTACGTCGTGCTGGCCGGCAACGTGGGGAACCTGCCCGACGTGGAGAACTTCCTCATGAACTACGGGCAGGCCGCGGTCCTGACCCCCAGCGACTTCGCCTTCCCCCTCGACGGGATCGCGGCGGTGGCCGACTCCAACAGCGAGACGGTGGTGATCACCGACCTCGACCTCAGCGCCCTCGAGCAGTATCGCCAGATCGGGAGCGTGCGCCCGCTGCAGGACCGCCGACCCGACCTCTACCGGCTCGAGTCCCTGACCGGGGTCGAGGTCGTGCGCACCGTCTAGCCCGCACGGCGGTTGGGAAGGGGCTTGCGGGCTTCACCCACCGCGCCCGGATCGCGGGGATTCGGTCTGGCCTGCTGGGGTCGAGGAGCTCGCGGGGCGCGGGCGGGGGGCCACGGCGCCGCGGTGGGCGATCAGGGTCAGGTCGTCGGGATGGGCGACGGCGGGGTTCGCCTCGCCGCGCATGACGACCTGGCAGTCCCGGGCGAGGGCGCTGAGGCCGCGCTGCAGCGGGCCCATGCGGATGCGCTCGACGATCGCGTCGGAGAGCAGGTTGTCGGCCAAGCCGTCGCTCGCGAGGAGCACGGTGTCTCGGGGGGCGAGGGCCAGGTCGGGGCCGATCTCGATCCGCATTTCCCGGGTCCCGAGCAGGTTGCTGACCACGTAGCGCTCTTCGTGAACGGCGGCGCCCGCCTCGTCGAGGAGCTCGGACTCGAGGGCGTAGCCCACCGGGGAGTGCATGATCGTCTGCAGCTTGATCTTGCCGCGCTGACCGATCACCAGGATCTGCGAGTCGCCCACGTGGAAGGTGCGCAGGCGGCCGGCGTAGATCACGGCCACGGCCACCGTGGTTCCGCTCCCGTTGCGGGTGGCGAGGATCGCTTCGTTGGCGCGCTCGAGGCCGTCGAGCACCGCCCCGCGCAGCGCGTCCCCCGGCTCGACGGCCTGGACGCTCTGGAGCAGGGTCTCGAGGGTCAGCCGCGAGGCGATGTGCCCCGCCGGCATGCCCCCCGCGCCGTCGGCGACCGCGAGCAAGACGCCATCGGAGCCCAGGGGCAACACGAGGGCGGCGTCTTCGTTGGGGGTCTCCTTGCCCGGGGCGCGCTGGGAGGAGAGCACGACCTGCCCCGCTGCGGTGCGGTAGGCCTCGGGCTGCTCGAGGTTCGCGTCGGTGAGGAGGCGCGCCTCGCGCAGCTCGTCTAATCCCACTGGAAGGTCTCGAGGTGGGTGATCAGCGCCTCGATCCGGGGGAACTCGGCCAGGATCAAGGAGCGCTTGAGCCCGCGGCAGATCGCCTTCACCTCAGGCGGCTGCCGGGCGTAGAGCTTGGGCCCCCCGAGGGCTTCATGAAACAGCTTGATCAGGTCGACGATGTCCTCCTGGCGGCTTTCCTTCTTGCTGCCTTCCCAGTCATAGAAGTCGAGGAGCTTGCAGTCAAACTCGAGGCCGCAGCGTTGAATGATGACATTGTCCATGTGGAGGTCGCCGTGGTACTCCCCCGCGTGGTGCATGTCGGCCACGCCGGAGGCCAGGGCGTAGAGCAAGTGCATGGCGGGGAAGGGCGCCAGGCGCTTCCCCGGCTGGCGCTTGAGGAACGCGCTCAGCAGCTCGCCCTCGACGAACTCCGAGACGAGCATGGTGACCGTGTGTCCCTGGAGCTCGATCTGGTCTTGGGAAATGTACTGGATCACGAGCGGGCAGAAGCGCAGCTTGTGCAGCTTCTTGGCGTAGATCCGCGCCACCCGGTCCTTGGGGTTGCGGTGCGGGAAGAACAGCTTCGCGGCCCGCTCGATCCCGGTCCCGCGCTCGCGGATCTTGTAGACCTCGCCCTCCCACCCTCGGCCGAGCTGCTCGAGGACCTGGTAGCGGTTGCCCAGGCGCATGCCCGGCTTGAGGTTGAAGCGGCGCAGGCGCTGCGACGCCGACAGAGAGCTCGAGTTCATGGCGTGATCTTCGAGGCTCGTCGGACAATGTCAACGCAGGCCGCGAAAGGTCCCGGGGCGGGCTCGCGGCGAGGGGGGGGATTTTGGGGGCCGCGAGCCCGCCCAGCGAGGAGTGCGATCGGCTCAGCTGTGCTCCGCCTCGTAGTCCGCGGCGCGGTACCAGGCGTTCAGCTCCAGCTCTGCGTCTTCGGGGTCGTCGAGCTCGTCGTCGTCGTCGAGGTCCTCGTCGTGCTCGTCGTCGTCCTCGAGGTCCTCGTCGAAGCCATGCTCGTCGTCGTCGTCGTCGTCGTCGTCGTCGAGGTCGTCGGGCTGGGCCCCCCGCCACGGCTCGCTGGGCGCAGGGCGCCGGGCGCCGGCGTCCCAGCGCGTGCCGTCTTCCCACGGGCTGGAGGGGCTGGGGTTCTTCATCGCGCCTGCCGATCCGGGTGAGGTTTCCATTTCTGGGAGTGCAACGGGGCGGCCCAAGGCAGGCGGGGCACGAGCCCCAAGGAGAATCTCCCTAAGTCCTTCTCGGACGAGCGAGGCCGCGTGGGGCGACGTTCAGCGCGGGTTAGCGCCGGTTAACGATGGTTAACGGAGGCCGTTAACGGGGCGCTAACTGACGTAGCGCGGGTTGATCCCCAGGCGCTTGAGCTTCTTCCACAACGTCACCCGGCTGATCCCCAACAAGGAGGCCGCGAGGGCCTTCTTGCCCCCGGCCTGCTGCAGCGCGGCCACGATCTGCTCGCGCTCCCCGTGGGCCTCCTCGAGGGGCTGGACCTCCGGGGAGGCGCCGCCGACCTCGCCCGGCAGGTTGCCGAGCTCGAGCACGTCGCCGCGCACGGTGACGAAGGCGTGCTCGAGGGCGTTGCGCAGCTCGCGCACGTTGCCGGGCCAGGGGTAGCGCTCGAGCGCCGCCCACGCCTCGGGGCTCAGGGTGCGGACCCGGCGCCCGTGCTGGGCGTTGAACTCGCGGAGGAAGTGCTCGGCGAGCAAGCGCAGGTCGCCGCGGCGCTTGCGCAGCGGCGGGAGGTTGAGCTCGAACACGCGGATCCGGTAGTAGAGGTCCTCGCGGAACTGCCCGGCGGCCACGAGGGCCGCGAGGTCGCGGTGCGTCGCGCTCACGATCCGCACGTCGATCTTGACGGACTTCAGGCTCCCGAGGCGCCGGATCTCGCGCTCCTGCAGCGCGCGCAGCAGCTTCACCTGAACGCTGGGGCCCAGGTCTCCGATCTCGTCGAGGAACAGGACCCCCCCGCTCGCGGCCTCGAAGACCCCGATCTTGTCGCGGGTCGCCCCGGTGAAGGCCCCCTTCACGTGGCCGAAGAGCTCGCTCTCGAGCAGGGGCTCGGGGATCGCCGCGCAGTTGACGCACACCAGGGGCGCGGTCTTGCGCCGGCTGGAGGCGTGGATCGCGCGCGCGGCGAGCTCCTTCCCAGTGCCGGTCTCGCCCCGAATCAAGACGGTCACGTCGACCCCGGCGGCCTGCTCGAGCTGCTCGAAGACCGCGGCCATGGCCTCGCTCTCGCCCACCAGCTGGTGGAAGGCGCGCCGCGCGCGCTCGGGAGAGACGACCTCGGCCAGGCGCTGATTGGCCTGCATGTGGACGCCGAGGGCGGTGAGCACGCCCGCGATCCCCACCCGCCGCTCCCCGTCGAAGGCCACCCGCAGCTCGCCCAGCAGGGTCAAGAGGGCCCCGCCCTTGTGGACGACCGTGACCAGGCCGTTGACCACGCCGCAGCCCTGGTCGGCCCAGAGCTTGGCGCAGAGGGTGGCGAGCCCGCGCTCGCCGCCGGAGTCGAGCGCTCCCACCGAGGCGCCGCACACCTCGGCGGCCGGGCGCCCGGTGAGTTCGGTGGCCCCCTGGCTCCAGCCGACCACCCGCAGCTCGTGATCCACGGTGAAGAACGCCACGTGGAGCTGATCGAGGATCCGCACCAGGTCGGGGTTGTTCGGCTCGAAGTCGAGGCGCATGGCCACCTGCAGTAGGGCTTAGGTGTTCATGCAATAGCCAGTGCTCAGCCGGGAAACAAGCGTTACCTGCACTCGGCGCGGAGCCCGCGGAACCCGTGCCCCGTCGAAGACCCAGCCTGGCACGGAGGGTGCTTTGGTGGGCCTAGGGAGGTTGGGTGTGTACAGGCTGCTCCTGGCGACCGACGGCTGCAGCGGAGACCCCGCGCCGATCGTGCAAGGCGCGCAGAGTCTGACCGTCGGCGACGAGCCGAACGAGGTGATCCTGCTGCACGCCGTCTCCCCCGAGGAGGCGGTGCACGGACTCGAGCGCGCCGAGGCGTCGTGCGCCCTGCTCGAGGCCCAGCTCCTCGCCGGCGGGGTGCAGGTCTCGAGCACCCGGGTGCTGCGGGTCTCGACCCTCGAGGCCCTGCTCGCCGTGTCGTGCCGGGAGCTGAGTCCCCGCGGGGTGGTGCTCGCCGCGGCCGAGGAGTCCGCGGCCGTGGTGCGCAGCGCCACCTGCCCAGCCCTGGTGGTCGGGCCGCGCTGGAGGATCGGTCAGCCCGTGCGCAGCGAAGACCTGCGCGCCGCCCCGCCCCTGGTGCGCTGGCAGCGGGCCCGCGAGTGCCTCTCGGTCCTGGCGCCGGAGGAGGCCTGCGCGGTGTTCGCCTTCCCCGAAGGCGCGGGCCCGCGCGACGTGCCCTGGAGCGCCCTCGAGCGCTGGGCCCCCGCGCGCGCACATTAAGTCCTCTTAACACAGAACTTTGCGTTAGTGCTCGCGGCGGCTTCGAATCGCGCGAGGATGAAGGAAAGGAGCCAGCATGCGCCTTGCCTTCTGGGTCAACGAAGCCCTCAACGTCAAGACCAGTCAGACCACCGCGATGTTGATCGAGACCGCGGTGGAGCGTGGCCACGAGGTCTACGTGTGCGGGGTCGAGGACCTCGGGCTCGACGGACGGGGCCGGGTCGTCGCCAGCGCGCGCCCGGCGCTGGGCAAGACGCCCGGGGCCGAGCTGCTCTCGGTGGGGCCGCCGGCGCTCCTCGACTTGCTCACGGTCGACGGGGTGGTGATCCGCACCAACCCCGGGCGTGGAGGTCGCGCGCCGGCGCACTCGGCCGCCCTGGGGCTGGCGGAGCTGCTGCAGCAGCGCAACGTGGGGGTGCTCAACGACCCCGCCGGGCTGCGCAAGGCCGCGAGCAAGCTCTTCCTCGCGGGGCTGCCCGGGCACCTGCGCCCGCGCACGGCGATCGCGAGCCGGGTCGAGCAGCTGCGGGAGTTCGTCGAGGACGC
>JAGQRJ010000459.1 GCA_020425635.1 Planctomycetota bacterium
CCGGCCTCGCTTTCGTTGGCCAGCAACAGCTTCAGCGCCACCAGGCGACCCGCGGGATCGGCGGCGCGGTAGACCGCGCCGTTGCCTCCGCGAGCGATCTCTTCCAGGACGGTGTAGGGACCCAGCTGCACGGTGAACAGCTTAGGAGGCCGCCGGCTGCTCGGCTACTCCGGCGGGCCGCGAGCTCGCTCTGCGCCGGTTCCAAGGTCGCGGGCTGTCGGGCGAAAGGGAGTCGCGCGGCGTCGTCAAGGGCGCCCGCGCCAGCGACTTCGAGTTCAATTCCAACTTTTCGCGGGTCGGGCCTTCCGACCGGTGGGGGGCTTCGAATCCCTGCACGCCTCGCTCGCCGAACAGCGGCTACGCCTCGGCCTGAGCCTCTTGCTCGAGCCCTCGGCCCAGGGCCGTCACTCGCGGGCGCGCAGGTACCACAGGCCGTCGACCTTACGGAAGGCGAGGACCCACGCCGAGCGTTCGCCCGCGCCCATGGCGTTGGTCGTACGTCCGTTGGCCTCGTCGCCCTTGAGGGTGACTTCGCCCAAGGTGCCCGGGGAGAGCTTCACCCGCGGGCTCGTACTTCCCTCGGCCTCGGCGACCTGCTCCAGCAGCTGCAGGAGCTCGACCCAGGTGCCGCGGTAGTCTCCGTCGATCCCGCTCTTGTAGGCCTCGAGCGCTAGAGCCTGGCGTTTGGCCAGCGAGTCGCCCTCTGCTCCTGGCGTCGCGTCGGGGTCGATCCCGAGGTCGTCGAGGAACGCCACGTAGAGCGGCTTGCTCGCCTCTTTGGCCCGCTGGGCGGCCCTGACGACCCGGCCCAAACGCTTGATCACCATGGTCTCGCGCTCGGCGGGAACGACGAGGTCGTAGCACGTGCCCCAGTCGCCGGCCTGGACGGCCGCCTGGAAGGCAGCGCCCACCTCCTCGGGGGACGCCAGGCCTCCGCCCCCGCCGGCGCCACCGCCGCCGCCGGGGCAGCCGAGGAGCGTCGCGAAGAGGAGCGCGCCCAACGTCGTGCGCAGCGAGTGCATGAGGACCTCCGTCGGCATAGCTTAACTTCGCTCGCGTGGCCTCGCAGGCAGTCGACTCGGAGCCTGGGAGGTCTAACCCCTTACAAGAGGGTGGTCGACTCGGAGGGTGCGAGGTCCGAGACCTCGCAGGGGCGCGGTCGACTCGGCGGGTGCGAGGTCCGAGACCTCGCAGGGGCGCGGTCGACTCGGCGGGTGCGAGGTCCGAGACCTCGCAGGGGCGCGGTCGACTCGGAGGGTGCGCGGATCGACCCCGCGCACGAGGGTTGCGCCGCCGATCCGGGGGCCGTCGCTGGATCCAAGGGCAATTGCGCCAGTGACTTGCGCCTCGAAGTCAGACGCCTCGAGCAGGCGCCGTGCGGCAGGGCGTAGACTCGGGGGCGTTCCCTCGCAGGAGCGGAGGTTCGAGCGCTTGGGCGACAGCGTGTTGGATCGGTATCCCCGCGGCGCGGCAGGCGAGGTGGTGATCGAGGTCACCGCTGAGCGGGCCGAGGCGCTCTTCGACGGCTTCACGAAGCAGGCGCCCTACGCGCGCCGCGATCTGGATCCGCAGCTCGCCGACTACCTGGTGGAGTGCGCCCGCGAGGTCGGCCGGGCTCACCCGCTCGAGATCCGGATCGCGCTCGAGGTCTCGCCCGAGGCCGAGGAGCGGGCCCGTGTCTTGAGCTCGGTCGCGGCCTACTTCCACTACCTCGTCGCCGCCGAGCGGCGGCTGGTCCGCCGCTCGTGGCGCCGCATGCTGGGCATGTTCGTCGCGGGCCTCACGCTCCTGACCGTCATGGTCTGGATCAAGCTCCGCGTGCTCAAGGCGGTCGCGCCCAGCGAGCCGAGCCTCCTGAACGAGGTCCTCGTCGAGGGGCTCACGATCGTCGCCTGGGTGATCATGTGGGAGGCGCTGGCCATGTTCCTCATGGCGTGGACGCGTCGGCGCACCAAGGTCAAGCTCTTCGAGCACCTCGC
This sequence comes from Planctomycetota bacterium, assembly GCA_020425635.1. Classification (GTDB taxonomy): domain Bacteria; phylum Planctomycetota; class J058; order J058; family J058; genus JAGQRJ01. Next base: position 1,980 of record JAGQRJ010000459.1, read on the forward strand.
GGCGGCGAAGCTGACCCTCGCGCCCCGCGGC
>JAGQRJ010000460.1 GCA_020425635.1 Planctomycetota bacterium
GACGCCGCGCGACGGCGCCGGGCGACGGCGCGCCGGCGGGCCCCGGAGTAGGCCACAGCGCGCTGACCCCGACCCCGAGCAGGGCCGCGGCGCCGACGAGCCACGCGACCTCCCGCGCTCGCGTCAGGGGGTGGTCGTAGGCACCAGGGCGCCCGCGTGGGGATCGCGCTGCCCGTTGACCGCTTCGATCATGAGCAGGCCGCCCCCGTCGACCATGGCCTGGAAGCGCGCGGCGAGCTCGCCGTCGCTGGGGAAGCGCGTCCGCCGCCACCAGGGCCCCCCCTGGGTGCGCATGGACCAGGCGGTGTCGCGGCCGGTCTGGTTGTTGGCGAGGTCCATGGCCTGCCGCACGGGAGGGTTCCCCGGGACGTCCTCGTGGGCCGTGGCCCAGCGCTCCGCGGCGCGGGTGCTGCGCAGACGCGCGGTCATGGCGCCGTTCCACACGCTGTGGCGAAACGCGTCGCGCTGATCGTCTTGCCCCGCGAGCTGGGGGTAGCGGCGGGCGGCTTCGTCGCGGGCGAAGTTCGCCGCGCTGAACACCTTGGGCACCTGCCAGAAGTAGCGCAGGACCAGGCCTCGCTCCGCCGACGTCATGCTGGAGTAGGCGCTCGACGGCCCTCCGCTCGACGCCGCCAGCGAGAGCAAGAGCAGCAGGGGGAACACACTCGTACGGAGCTGCGACACGGGGCCTCCTGGAGAGGGTCGAGACGATATCAACCCAGGCGGGCCAGCTGCAGCGGAATCCTGCGGACCTCGACGGCCGCCCGGCCGAGCCTGGCCCTTGCGCGGGGCGCGAGGAACGAGAACGCTAGGGGCATGAGCACAGGACCCGCGCTCGACCCCTCCGCGCCCCTCGCGCCCGCCCAGGCCGAGACCGAGCTCCTGCCCGAGACGCGGCTGCCCGTGGCCGAGCTCGGCCCCCTGCGCCCCGCCGACGCGCGCTACGACGTCGGCGCCGAGGTCGGCTGCGGGGGCATGGGCAAGGTCCTGCGCGCCGACGACACGCTCCTGCGCCGCCCGGTGGCGCTCAAGCTGCTCAGCGCGCCCGGCGACCCCGAGGCGCGCGCGCGCTTCCTGCGCGAGGCGCAGCTGACCAGCCAGCTCGACCACGCCGCGGTGCTCCCGGTCTACGACCTCGGGCGCGACACCGAGGGCAACCTGTTCTTCAGCATGAAGCTCGTGAGCCAGCACGAGACGCTCAACGACGTGATCGAGCGCCTGCGCGCGGGCGACCCCGAGGCGCACCAGACCTACAGCTTCCAGCGGCGGGTGCAGCTCGTGCAGCGCGTGTGCGAGGCCCTGCACTACGCCCACCAGCGCGGCGTCGTGCACCGGGACATCAAGCCCGCCAACGTGGTGCTCAGCCGCTACGGCGAGGTGTTCCTCGCGGACTGGGGGATCGCGAAGCTCACCGGCGAGGGCCCGGCGCCCCAGGCCCCCGAAGGCCCCCCGCGCCTGGCCCCGGAGTATCAGGCCTTCGAGACCGAGGAGGGCGCGCTGGTGGGCACCGTGGCCTACATGGCTCCGGAGCAGCTCAGCCAGGGGGTCACCGACGCGCTGACCGACGTCTACAGCCTGTGCGCGCTGCTCTACGAGTTCCTCAGCCTGCACTACTACCTGGGCGAGGTCAGCAACGAGTCGGTGTTCATGGCCGTGGTCGGGCGCGTGCCCAAGCCCGCGGAGGCCTACCACAGCGCGCAGAACGGGCGCGTGCCCCGCGCGCTCTCGTACATCTGCGCCCGGGGCCTGAACAAGAACCGCGCCTACCGCTTCCAGAGCGCGCGCGAGCTCGAGCAGGCGCTGCAGCTCTGGCTCGAGGGCTCGGCCCCGATCGTGTGCGCCGGCACCTGCATGAAGCGCGTGCTCACGACCTGGTCCCACGCGATCGACCGCCGCCCGGTGCTCGCCCCGATCGCGTCCTTCGTCGTCGCCGCCCTCTTCCTGCGCTGGCTGATCGTGACCGCCCAGGACCTCTGGACCCTGCTCGCGAGCTGAGCCCTCGTCGGCGCAGCGCTTGCGCACCGGCCAGACTCACGTAGCGTAGGGCGCCCATGTCGCAGCCCCCCTTCCCCTTCCCCCGCCGCCCCCTCGACGCCCACAAGGGCAGCGTCGGCCGCGTGCTGGTGGTGGCCGGCTCGCGGGGCATGGCGGGCGCGGCCTGCCTCACGGCCCAGGCCGCGCTGCGCAGCGGGGCCGGGCTCGTGACCCTCGCGGTGCCCGAGGGCCTGCTCGAGGTCGTGCAGATCAAGACGACCTGCGTGATCGCCAAGCCGCTCCCCGAGACCGCGGGCGGCGGCCTCGCCCGCGCGGCCGAGGCGCCGCTGCGCGCGCTCTTCGCCGACAAGGAGGCCCTGGCCCTGGGGCCCGGCCTGGGGCAAGACCCCGAGACCCGCGCGCTGCTGCGCGCGCTCGTCGCGCGCGGCGGGCTCCCGCCCCTCGTGCTCGACGCCGACGGGCTCAACGCCTTCGCGGGGGAGGCCTCGCGGCTCGCCGGCCTCGCGGGGCGCGCCGCGCTGACCCCCCACCCCGGCGAGTTCGCGCGCCTCGACCCCAGCGGCGCGGGCGAGCGCGCCCCGCGGCTGCGCGCCTTCACCGCCCAGCTCGGGGTCACGACCCTGCTCAAGGGGCAGCGGACCCTCGTCGACGACGGCGCGCGCTGCTACGAGAACCCGACCGGCAACCCCGGCATGGCCACCGCCGGCGCGGGCGACGTGCTGACCGGCGTCGTCGCGGCCCTGCTCGCGGCGGGGCTCGACCCCTACGCGGCGGCCAGCCTCGGCGCCTGGCTCCACGGGCGCGCCGGCGACCTGGCCGCCGAGCGCCTGGGCTGGGCGGGCCTCACCGCCCTCGACGTGCTCGACGCGCTGCCGCTGGCGATCACGCCGCTGGAAAGCAGGACCCCGTGAGCCCGACCCCGCGTGGAGCCAAGCGCCTGACGCCCACCCACCTGCGCTGGCGCTGCCCGACCGCGACCGTGCGCGCCGCGCTGGCGGCCCTGCCCAAGCCCAGCGAGCCCGCGCGCACCGAGCGCGGCCGGCGACGGGTCGACCCGCAACCCCAGCTCCCCCTCGAGCGGATCGTGGGCCAGGAGCGCGCGGTGGCCGCGCTGCAGGCCGCGCTCGGCAGCGAGGTCCCCGGGTTCCACGCCTTCGTGTGCGGCTACCCGGGCTCGGGCCGGCGCGCCCTGGTGCGCGCCGCGCTGGCCGGGGCCCAGCCGCCCTTCGGCCGCCCCACCGACCGCCTCTACGTCGCCGACTTCGAGCGCCCCGACCGCCCCCGCCTGCTGACCCTCCCCCGGGGCAAGGGCCGCCGCTTCCGCCGCGACCTCGACGACGTGCTCTCGGTCCTCCGCCGCGCGATCCCCCTCGCGCTCAACGAGGACGACTTCGTCCAGCGCTGCGAGCGCGTGCGCCGCCGCCACGACGCCCAGGCCGGCAAGCTGCTCGACGACCTGGCCTCGGAGCTGCGCCTCCAGGGCCTGATCGTGACCGCGCTCCCCGACCCCCTCGCGACCCCCGAGCTGCGGGTCGAGCTCCCCGAGGGCGAGCCCGTGCCGCGGGAGGTCGCGCAGAAGAAGCTCGACGCCAAGGCCGTGGGCGGCCCCGTGCGCAAGCGGCTCAAGGCCTGGCCCGAGGCCTCTGCGCGCCTGCTCGAGGTCGCGGCCGAGGCGCGCGCGATCTCGCGCCGGGGCCTGCTCGCGGTGCGCAAGCGCGAGCTCGCCCGCGCGCGCCAGGTGGCCCAGGGCTTCCTCGACGACCTCGCGGCGGCCTACCCCACCGAGGCGGTGCGCGGGCACATGCGCGCCATGCTCGACGCCCTCGGCGATCAGATCGAGGAGCTGCTCGACGACGCCCGCGACGACGACAACGACAACGACTCGAGCGCCAAGAAGGAAGACCCGCTGCTCAAGTTCCGCGCGAACCTGTTCGTCGACGCCAAGGCGCAGCCCGTGCCCCCCGTGGTCTACGAGGGCGCCCCGAGCCTGGCCAACCTCTGCGGCGGGCTCGACTCCGGCGACGAGCCGGCGCACCTCCGGCTGCGCGCGGGGAGCCTGGCCCTCGCGAACCACGGCGTGCTGATCGTCGAGGCCGACGAGCTCTTCGACGACGAGCAGACCTGGCGCACCGTGCGCCGCCTGCTGCGCAGCTGCTGGCTCGAGGTCCCGGGGGCCACCAGCGGCGGCCGCTCCCTGCGCCCGCAGCCGATCCGGGCCGCGCTGCGGGTGATCGTGCTCGGCAGCGAGCGGCTCTACGAGCGGCTCTACCACCGCGACGCGGAGTTCCGCGAGCTGTTCCAGGTCAAGGTCCAGCTCGAGTTCGACGCCCCGCGCGAAGACGCGCTGCTCGCGCGCTACGCCCAGGCCCTGGTCGAGCTGGCCGAGGCCGCGGGGCTGCGCCGGCCCGACGCCGGGGCGACCGCGTTCTTGCTCGAGCACGCCGCGCGGCGCGCCGCCGACCAGACCCGGCTCGCCCTCGGCTTCGCCCCCGCGCTGAACCTGCTGCGCGAAGCCGACCGCCTGC
>JAGQRJ010000461.1 GCA_020425635.1 Planctomycetota bacterium
ACACGGATAGAAGGTGGAAGCGGAGAACCCCTCCAGCGCCACGCAGCCAACCAGCCAGTGCCTCGAGATCCCGAAGGAACGTCTATCGAAGAACACGTTTGACAAGAGTGGCCTCATAGAAGGGGCGGAGCTTGCCTCCGCCCGCCGTCGCGCTCCGCCGCGTCGCCTTCTCCCCGAGGCCGGGACCGACTCCGACGCCGCGGCGGCGCCCGTGCCCAGCGGGGCGCAGGTCACTCGCGAGTCCGAACGGCGGACCACGTTTCACCGAGAGAACGTGCTCGGGACGTCGTTCTCGCTGACCGTGGTGGGCGTGGACGAAGCCGAGGCGACTCGCCTCGAGGGCGTGGTCCTGGCGGAGGTCGAGCGGCTGCGCGCGATCTTCAGCACCTGGGACGCGGAGAGCGAGCTCTCGCGGCTGAACGCGCTGCCTTGGCAGGAGCGCAAGGACCTCCCCCTCTCGCCGGAGCTGGCCCATGTGCTGAAGCTCGCGCGCCTGTGGCGACTCACGTCGGGCGGGGCGTTCGACGGCTACCTCGGCGCGCTCCACGACCTCTGGCGTGAGGCCGGGCGCAGCGGCGAGGCTCCCGATCCGGCCGCGCTGCAGGAGCTCGTAGACGGGATCAAGTCGGGGGTCGGGTTCCGCCTCAGCAAGCGCGGAGACGGCCAGGTGCTGTCGTGCACGCGCGCGGGTCGCTTCGACCTCGGGGGAATCGCCAAGGGCTATGCGGTCAACCGCGGGATCGAGGTCCTGCTCGAGGCAGCGCCCGACCTGAGCGGCGCCCTGCTCGAGCTCGGCGGGGACCTGCGGGTGGTCGGCGCCTGCCGGGTCGACCTCCGCGCGCCGTGGGTGATCGACGTCGCGGACCCGCGGGACCCGGCGGACAACAGCCCTCCCCTGGCCCGGATCTCGCTCCGCGGTCAGGCGGTGGCGAGCAGCGGCGGCTACGCGCGACCACTGCGCGTGGGGGGGCGCGCCCGGGGGCAGATCCTCGACCCCAAGCGCGGGGAGCCGGCCGAGGGGGTCCTCGGGGCGACGGCGGTCGCGGGCGACGCCCTGACCGCGGACGCGCTGGCGACCGCGCTGTGCGTGCTCGAGCCCGAGGCCGGGCTGCGCCTGGCCGCGAGCACTCACGCGGAGTGCGCGATCGTGGACGCGAGCGGCGCGGTGCACACCTCGCCAGGCTGGGCCAAGCTCTTGAGCACGGGGAGCGTCGAGCCTTGGCCCGCAGGCTACCGAGTCGAGCTCGCCTTCGAGCTCGTCGACTCCACGCCCGAGGCGCGCTTCAAGCGCCACGGGGTGGCGGCTTGGGTGGAGGACGAGGCGGGGCAGCGCGTGCGGCTGCTCGCGCTGTGGTTCAAGCGCGGTGAGCTGAAGCACCTCAAGGGCCTCGACGCCTTCTGGGAGGACGCGTGGCTCGGGTCGGGCGGGGGAGACGACCCCCGCGCGCTGCGCACCTGGACCCGCGCCAGCCGCGCGCCGGGGCGCTACACCCTGGCCTGGGACGGGCGAGACGACGACGGACGGCTCGTGCCAAGGGGTAGCTACCGGGTGCGCGTCGACATCAACCGCGAGAAGGGACCCCCGAGCGGACGCGAGCGGCACACCGTCGCCACCCTCGAGCTGACCTGCGGCGCCGCACCCGCCGAGGTCTCGGCCGACGACCAGCCCGAGCTGCGGGCCGTCTCGGCCACGTACGGGCCGCGGCAATGAACGCCCCCGCCGCCGCCGAGCCGCGCGCCCGCCCGGGGCGCTGGAAGGTGTGGGTGCGCAGTGTGCACCTCTACGCCTCGCTCTTCGGCCTCGTCGGAGCCCTGTTCTTCGGGACCACGGGCTTCCTGCTCAACCACGAGGCCTGGTTCGAGGTTCCCACGGTCACGCGCGAGGTCGAGGGCGCGCTGCCCTCCGCGGTGCTCCCCGACCGCGAACCCCTCGCGGTGGTCGAGGCGGTGCGCGCGGAGTTCGAACTCGCGGGCGGGTTGAGCGCCTACGAGGTCGAGGACGACCTCCTGCGCTTGCGCTTCGAGCGCCCGGGGGAGGTCAGCGACGTCGAGGTCGAGCGCGACGGCAGGTTGCACCTGATCCAGGAGCGCTCGGGATTGATCCAGACCCTGACCGACCTGCACAAGGGCGACGGCTCCGGGTGGCTCGGCAAGCGCCTGATCGACGTCACCTCGCTGCTCCTGATCCTGATCTCGCTGAGCGGCCTCGTGCTGTGGCTGACCCTCCCCAAGCGGCGGCGGCTGGGCTTGGTCGCGCTCGGGTTCACGGCGGGGCTGCTCCTGATCTTCGCGCTCTACGTGTTTCGCTAGCCCTGGCGAGGGCGTTCTCCCTTCCCATTCACCCGGCTGGGGTCCTATACTCCAGGCCCTCGCGCAGGGCGCACGCGCCCCGCGAGCACGCTGCGGCGATCCCGCCAGCGGCCTTGGAGACTGCATGGCTGACTACCCCGCGCGCTCGAAATACGACGACGCCGTGGCCGAGAACTACGCGACGGTGCGCTTCGACCCCAAGGTCGACCTGCGCGAGCGCAAGATCGTGCGCGGGCTGGCCAACCTCTGCGAGCCCTTCACGACCATGCTCGACGCGCCCTGCGGGACGGGGCGCATGACCGGCGAGTTCCTCGACAAGCGGATCACGGCCCTCGACGTCTCGGCCTCGATGCTCAAGCACGTGCAGTCCATGCAGGGCGTTCACTCCGTGCTCCAGGGCGACATCGAGAAGCTGCCGTTCCCCGACGGGACCTTCCAGCTCGTGCTCAGCGTGCGCTTCCTGCACCACCTGCCCGACGAGGGGACCCTCGAGCGCTGCCTGACCGAGCTCGCCCGCGTCTCCTCGGGGCACGTCCTGGTCACCTACTTCGACACCTTCGCCCTGCAGAACCTGCGGCGCTGGTTCAAGCAGCGGCGACGCAAGCGGCCTGGGCACCGGCTGAGCCGCTCCTGGAGCACCTTCTCGGAGATCGCGCGCCGCGCGGGCCTCGAGCCGGTCAAGCGCCGCTGCAGCGCCCCCGGGTTCTCCGAGCAGTGGTTCGTGCTCTTCCGCAAGGCATCCACGGGTGCGCCGAAGGGGACCGCCTAGCGTGAGCAAGGCCCAGGTTTGGCGCGCCCCGGGCTTCGAGTGGCTCCCGGGTGAGTTCGACGCGTTGCTCGCGGAGTTCGGGATCGAGGGCGAGGTCGCGAACGTGTTCGTGACCCTGCGGGAGACTCGGTTCTACGTGAAGCTGCGCCGGCTGCGCCCCTCCTCCAGTCGCTGGCGGCCCCAGCGTTGGCGCTGGCTGGGCTTCACCCCCTACCGCAAGCGCGAGTTCGACGTCTTGCTCGAGCTGCGCGCGGCCGGGGTCCCGGCGGTGCAGCCGGCCGTGGCCGCAGCGAGCTTTCGCGGCGGGGTGCTGTATCAGGAGCTCTTGGCCACGGTGGTCATCGAGGGCGTGCGCGATCTGCGCGCGATCCTGGAGGAGGCCAGCGTCGAGCGCGCGGACGCGCTCTGCGCGCAGGCCGGGGCCACGGTCGCAGGGTTGCACCGCACGGGGTTCCGGCACCGCGACCTCTTCCCGCGGAACATCCTCGTCGGCGGCCCCGAGGGCGCCGAGAGCATGACCTTCCTCGACTGCCGCAAGGGGGGGAAGAGCTGGCGACCCGGGCGAAACTTCGCCTACGACCTCGCGTGCTTCGACCTCTGGTCGGGGGTGCTCTACCCCAGCTCGGCCAGGCTCAACTTCTTCGCCGCCTACGTCGGCGCCCTCGGGCTCGAACAAGGCAATGCGGCGGCGCTGCTGGCGAAGGTCGCGAGGCAGCGCGCTTCACTGCTCCAGCACCGCACGCACCGCAAGCGAGCGGTCCACAAGGAGCACCAGCAGTGGGCGCCCGCGGTGGACATGCCCCCCGTCCGCTGGGAGGAGCTCACCTCGCTCGAGGCCTACACGACCGCTCGTTGAGCGCGCGGCGCTGCGCTACACGACGACGGCCAGGCGCGCTGCGCCTGGCCGTGGGTCGGCTGGGAACGGAGCCTGCGATCGGGCCCGGGCTAGCTCACGGTCCAGGTGTTGGCGCCGCTGCGGTAGAGGCTCGCGAGGTCCGCGGGCTTCTTGCTCTTGGCGAATTCGACCTGGGCGTTGATCGCCTCGTCGTAGGTCGGGCGCTGGACGCGGCGGAACACCCCCATGGGCAGCGGGTCGTCGAACTGGCTCAGGAGGTAGGCCAGGGTCGAGTTGTCCGCCGAGGCGTTGTGGACGACGACGTCCGCGGGGACCTCCTCGCCCTCGGCCCAGCTCACGGTCTCCAGGTCGAAGCCGTTGATCCTCAGCCCCGAGGTCCCACCCTTCCCGAAGGTCATGGGCTTGCCGTCTTCGAGGTAGAGCAGCTTGTCTTGACGGACCTTCTTGGAGACCTGCTCTTCGAAGGCGCCGTCGTTGAAGATCACGCAGTTCTGCAGGATCTCGATGAACGAGACGCCCTTGTGCGCGGCGGCCTGCTCGAACACCTCGGACATGTGCTTGACGTCGGTGTCGTAGGTCCGCGCGACGAAGGTCGCCTCGCTCGCGAGGGCGAAGCGCAGCGGGTTGAGCGGCGCGTCGATCGAACCCAGGGGGGTCGACTTGGTGACCTTGCCGACCTCGGAGGTCGGCGAGTACTGACCCTTGGTGAGCCCGTAGATCCGGTTGTTGAACAGCAGGATGTTGATGTCCACGTTGCGCCGGAGCACGTGCAGGAGGTGGTTGCCGCCGATGCTCAGGCCGTCGCCGTCGCCGGTGATCATCCACACCATCAGCTCGGGGTTCGTGCACTTGATCCCGGTGGCGAGCGCGGGGGCGCGGCCGTGGATCGTGTGGAAGCCGTAGGTGTTCATGTAGTAGGGGAAGCGGCTCGAGCAGCCGATCCCCGACACGAACATGAACTTCTCCTTGGGGATCCCCAAGGTCGGCATGGTCTTTTGGATCGCGGCCAGGATCGCGTAGTCCCCGCAGCCGGGGCACCAGCGGACGTCCTGGTCCGAGACGAAGTCCTTCTTCTTGAGGGGCAGCGCAGTAGCCATGCTTAACCTTTCACCGCTTGACGGAAGCGATCGACGAGCTCGGCGACCTGGAACGGGCGCCCCTTGACCTTGGGGAAGCTCACGGCGTCGACCAGGTAGCGCGCGCGCAGGAGCATGCACAGCTGGCCCATGTTGAGCTCGGGGACGAGGATCTTCGAGAACCGCCCCATGACCTCACCGAGGTTCTTGGGGAAGGGGTTCAGGTAACGCAGGTGCACGTGCCCGATTTTGGCCTGGTTGCTCTTGCGGAAGTCTTCGACCGCGCTGGTGATCGCGCCGTAGGTCGAGCCCCAGCTGATCACGAGCAGGTCGCCTTCCTGGTCGCCGTCGACGACCGCGTCGGGGACGCGCATGCGCTCGATCTTGGCCGCGCGCTGCGCGGTCATGTGGTGGTGGTTCTCGGGGTCGTAGCTGATGTGCCCCGTGACGTCCCACTTCTCCAGGCCGCCGATGCGGTGCTCGAGCCCCGGAGTCCCGGGGAGCGCCCAGGGGCGGCTGAGGGTCTCGGAGTCGTGCTTGTAGCCCTCGAACTCGCCGTCGTCAGCGGTCGCGAACTTCACCGGCATCGCCGGGAAGCCCGCCGGGTCGGGGAGCTTCCAGGGCTCGGCGCCGTTGGCGAGGTAGCCGTCGGAGAGCACGAACACCGGCACCATGTGGGTCAGGGCCAGGCGCACGGCCTCCATGCCCATGGTGAAGCAGTCGCTCGGCGTCGCCGGGGCGACGATCCCCACCGGGCACTCGCCGTTGCGGCCGAACATGGCCTGCAGCAGGTCGGCCTGCTCGGTCTTGGTCGGCATGCCGGTCGAGGGACCGGCGCGCTGGACGTTGATCACGACGAGCGGCAGCTCGGTCATGACCGCGAGCCCGATCGCCTCGCCCTTGAGGGCGACGCCAGGCCCGCTGGTCCCGGTCACCGCGATCGCGCCCGCGTAGGCGGCGCCGATCGCGCTGCACACCGCGGCGATCTCGTCCTCGGCCTGGAAGGTCCGCACGCCGAAGTGCTTCATCTTGCTCAGGTGGTGCAGCACGTCCGAGGCCGGCGTGATCGGGTAGCTGCCGTAGAACAGCTCCACGCCCGCCTTGTGGGAGGCCGTCACCAGGCCCAGGCAGAGGGCCTCGTTGCCGTCCACCTGGCGGTACTCGCCCGCAGGGAGGTGGGTCGCGCGCTTGACCTTGTAGTGGGTCGTGAAGACCTCGGCGGTCTCGGCGTAGTAGTAGCCGGTCTTGAGCGCCTTCGCGTTGGCCTCGACCAGGATCGGCTTCTTGGCGAACTTCTGGGAGAGCCAGTCGAGGGTCGGCTCGAGCGGGCGATCGTAGAGCCAGAACATGACCCCCAGGGCGAACAGGTTCTTGCAGCGGTCGACGCCACCGGAGTCGAGCTCGACGTCCTTGAGCGCCTCGCGGTTGAGCGTGGTGAGCGGGATCCGGATCACGCGGAACGCGCCCAGCGAGCCGTCGTCGAGCGGGTTCGACGTGTAGTTCGCCTTCTTCAACCCCGCGTCGGTGAAGGCGTCCTCGTTGACGAGGATCGTGGCGCCGTCCTGGAGCTGGGTGAGGTTCACCTTGAGCGCCGCCGGGTTCATGGCGACCAGCACGTCTGGGCTGTCTCCCGGGGTGCGGATGTTCACGCTGCCGAAGTGCACCTGGAACCCGCTGACGCCAGGCAGGGTGCCCGCGGGAGCGCGGATCTCGGCGGGGAAGTCGGGGAAGGTAGACACGTCGTTGCCGATGATGGCCGACGTGGTGGTGAACTGGGTTCCCGTCAACTGCATGCCGTCGCCCGAATCTCCGGCGAACATGACGGTGACGTGATCCAGCTCTTCGACGGGGGTCTGGGTGTTCATAAACCTCGGCTTTCCGGGATTCCCCATGGGGCGCCCAGACCCTAATCCACGGGTGCCCCAAGGTCCAGCCACATTGCGGCTAAACCTTGGCCAGAACGGCGCGTTCCCGGGGTGGAGCCCATGCCGTGATCGCTAGCCTCGCGTCGAATCCGCGCCCCTCCGGGGCGACCCTCCTCCGGCTCGCTGTCCTCGGGATCAACCTCGCCCTCGTGGGGGCGATCGTCGGGGTCGGGGTCGGGCTGTTTCGCCCCGGCGCGGTCGAGGACCCGATTCCGCCGGTGGATCCGCTGCGGATCGCCCTCGACCCCGAGCCGGCCGCGTCGGAGTTCGGGGACCTGGTCGCGCTGGTCGGCGCCCAGCTCGACGTCCCGCTCCCCGAGGCCCCCCCCGCCGAGGCGACTCCCGCGCCCCCGGCGGCTCCCTCGCCGCTGGCAGGCTGGTCCGTGGTCGCCCTGCTCCAGCGGCCGGGGATCCCCGCGACCGCGATCCTGGGCGGCGGAGGGCGTCAGGTCACGGTGCAGGTCGGTGACGCGTTCCTCGGGGGCGAGGTGTGCGCGATCGAGCTCGACCCCGAGAGCGGCAGGATCCACATTCAGGTTCGTCAGGGGGAGCAGCTCGCCGACCTCGAGCAGCGGTTCTCCGTCGAGTAGCGCGCGGGTCGCGCGGCTGCGCTCGGCCCGCGCCCCGCGGTAAGCTGCGGCTGAGGAGGTCGCATGCCGCGTCTGCTGACCCTGTTCTTGCTGGCCTGCGGAGTGAGCTGGGGGGGCCCGTCCGCGTCGTGGCGCGCGCGCCTCGCCGTGGACGCGGCGCGCGCCCAGCGCACCGTCGCGCACCTCGCCGACGACGCCCTCGAGGGACGTGAGGCCGGGAGCCAGGGCGCTGAGGCGACGATCCGCTTTGGGGAGGCCGTCTTCCGCGCGCTGGGCCTCGAACCCGCGGGGAGCGAGGGCTACCGCCAGCCGTTTCGGGTCAAGGGGCGCGCCATGTCCAACGTCCTCGCCGCGCTCCCGGGCAGCGGTGAGACCGGCGAGGCGATCTTGATCGGCGCGCACCTGGACCACCTGGGCCGCGGTGGGATGGGCTCGATGTCGCTCTTGGGGCGCGGGGAGATCCACAACGGCGCCGACGACAACGCCTCGGGCGTCGCGGCGGTGCTCGAGGTCGCGCGGGGGCTCGTGGCCTCCGGGATCCGCCCTCGGCGGCGGATCCTGTTCGCGTTGTTCGACGGCGAGGAGCAGGGACTCCTCGGCTCGAAGCACCTCGCCGCGCAGCGCTGCTTCCCCGAGCGCCTCGCGCTGATGATCAACCTCGACATGGTCGGGCGGCTCGAGGGTCCGCTGACGGTGGCCGGCGCCGAGTCGGGGGGGGAGCTGCTCGCGGGGTGGCTGCGCGAGGCGGCCGCCGAGATTCACCTCGAGCTGCGCCCCGAGCGCGCGGTCTACGCCAACAGCGACCACCACCCCTTCTACGAGCAGGACGTCCCCGTGCTCGTGCCCTTCACGGGGCTGCACCGCGACTACCACCGCCCGAGCGACGACGTCGCCAAGGTGAACGCCGAGGGGATCGCCCAGGTCGCACGCCTGGCCGCGGGCGTCGCCGCCCGCGCCGCCGCCGCGGAGCGCGCGCCGACCTTCGTCCCCGCCCCCGCGGCGACCCTCGAGATCTTCCTCGAGCAGGCCCAGGCGTTCTTGCGCCTGCCGACCCGGCGGACCGCGCCGAGGCTGGGGGTGGGGGTAAGCGCCGCCCGCCCCCGCGGCCTCCGGATCACGGCGGTCGACCCCGACTCCCCTGCCGCCCGCGCCGGCCTCGAGGTCGGCGACGTGATCACCCGCCTGGGCGAGGTGACCGTCGACTCACGCGCCGACCTCCGCCGAGGCCTCCAGCCGGGTGGCCTGCTCGAGCTCGAGCTCGCCCGCGGCGGCGAGGCCTACGTCGTGTGGGTTCGCTTGAACAGCGCCCGCGGCGACTGGCACTAGCCCGCGCATCTCACCACGAAGGGGTGAGTTTGCGGGCTAGAACGACTTCGACCACAGCAGGAGGAAGCTCGTGCCCTCCTGGCCGGAGCGCAGGTTCCCGGTGACGGTGTAGCCGACCTCGAACGCGATCAGCGACTCCCAGAGGAAGCCGGTCGTGAGCCCC
>JAGQRJ010000462.1 GCA_020425635.1 Planctomycetota bacterium
CCTACCGGAGCGTCGCGTCGTCTTCGTTTCGGCTTGTCGGCGGGAACCGTTCCTCGCTCGACAGGGGAGAGAATACGGATCGGGACCGACCCCTTCAAGCGCTTCGCGCGGGGCCTGCAGGCCGTCGCTGTGGAGGAACGCTTTCAGCTTTCTGGACAAACTTCCTTAGCAGAATCAGGCCAGCGACTCCCTGGTGGAGAGTCTGGGGAGGAGCGTTTCGAATCCCGCCCAAGAAAACTTTGGTCGAGGGCGCTTGACCCGCCTCGACGCGCTTCGCGCGCGCGCCGCGGGTCGCGCGCGTCGAGCGCGGGTTCGCGACCGAAGCCTTGATCCGCAACGAGTTGCGCCTCGACGAAGGTCAAGCCCCGGCAAATTCGCGTTCTAGTCGCTAGAGCGCGTAGCGCATTGCTCCAACCCGGGCGCCGCCTTCGAGCGCTAAGCGTTGGGCTCGAAAACGCTTAGCTCAGGGTGCGGCTGAGCGCGTCGGCTTCAGGGCGCAGCTTCGTCGCGGAAGACGTCGGCGAAGGCGCGGAGGCCGAGGTCTGGATAGGCCTTGGTGGGGTCGCTGCCGCCGCGGAAGCTCGAGCGCAGCTGGATCGAGGGAGCGTCGAAGCTCCCGCCGCGGTGGACCTTGCCCGGGTCCCCCTCCTGCCAGGAGCTGCCCTCCCCGGGCAGGTCGAGGTCGTCCTCGCACCACTCGGAGACGTTGCCTGGCATGTCGACGAGGCCGAAGGCGTTGGGCTGCTGGACGTGCAGTGTGCAGTCGCGAGGGGCGCCGCCCGAGTTCTCGAGGAACCACGCTGCGCGCCCGTCGAGGCCCGTGCCCCAGGGGTAGGCCTGGGTCGATCCTGCGCGGCAGGCCGCCTCCCACTCCCGCTCGCTGGGGAGCCTCAGGCCAGCCGAGGCGAGCCAGGCCCGCGCTGAGGCCCAGGAGACCCCGCTGATCGGGAGCGAGCCCCCCACGTGGGCGCGCTGGTCGTCCCCGGGGAGGAGGTCCCACTCGCGCTGCAAGACGGGGAAGCGGCCGACGAGGAAGGGGGCGAGCTGGCAAGTCTGGCGGGGGAGCTCGCGGGGCAGCGCGTCGTCCTGGCCGAGGACGAACGCTCCTCCGGGCACGAGGTGCATGACGATCCCCGTCAGGCGGTGAACGAACGTGCCCACGCGGTGCTGGACGCCGGCGCAGCTGAAGGTCCGGGTTGGGCCGGGCTCGAAGGCGACCATGCGCTCTGCGCAGTGGGCGAGCGCCGCGTCCTGGGCCGCGGTCGAGGCGGCGGCCCAGGCGTGAAGGTCGTGCAGCAGGTCCTGAGGGGCAGCCAGCGCGGCCCTGGAGCTAGCGACCGAGCTTCAGGCGCTCGGCCAGGGGCTCGGGCAGGCCCGCCTTGCGGATCTTCTCCGCCGCGGTCTCGACGTCGTAGTCGACGCGGTTGATGTTGATCTTCCGAGCCTCGGTGTCGTAGGTCGCGAAGGACGCCTTGGGGTTGTCGTCGCGCGGTTGGCCGATCGAGCCGATGTTCACCAGCGCGCGGACCCCCTCCTCGAGGGTGATCTCGGGGTGCAGCGTGTAGCTGATCATTTCGCCCTGGAAGAACGTGATCGGCACGTGGCTGTGTCCCAGGAAGCAGACCTGGTTCTCCAGCAGCTGCAGGGAGAGGTAGGCGTCGTAGGTCGTCTGGATGTAGTCGAAGAGCTCGGGGCTGTAGAGGGTCCCGTGCACGACCGTGAAGTCGTCGTGGTAGTCGACCAGGGGCAGGCCGCTGAGGAACTCCTTGTCCTCCTCGGTGGTGACCTTCCGCGTCCAGAGGGTGGACTCCTTCGCATACTGATTGAAGAAGTTGATGTCGGTCTTGCCGATGCACGCGAAGTCGTGGTTGCCCGCGATGGTCGCCATCTCGTACTCACGCACGAGCTTGATGCACTCGCGCGGGTTCGCGCCGTAGCCGACGATGTCGCCGAGGCAAATGATCTTGTCGACCTTTTGCCGCTCGATCTCTGCGAGGCAAGCCGTGAAGGCTTCCAGGTTCGCGTGGATGTCCGAAACGAGCGCGTACTTCGTCATCGCGTCCTACCTTTGCAGCCTCAGTGCGTTACCGTGAGCCTACCCGGCTCGGCCGCTTCCAGCAACGCCCGTGACCGGCGAGAGGCATGACACGATGCGGCAGCCAAGCAGCGCGCAGACCACCGCGCCGGTGATCGTGGTGGGCAACAACAAGGGTGGGATCGGGCGCACGGTCACCGCGGTCAACCTCGCGGCGACCCTCGCGCTCTCGGGTCGGCGGACCCTGCTGGTCGACCTCGACCCCAAGGGCGACGCGACCGCGGCCCTGGGCCTCGCGCGCGACGGGACCTGGCGCGGGATCGAGAGCATCGAGCACCCCGAGACCTTCCTCGCCTCCTGCGTGTCGGCGCCCTCGACCGACAACCTGGACGTGTGGACGGGGGGGCCCGCCCTCGAGGAGCTCCAGGCCGAGCTGTGGCGCGAGACCGATCCTCGGGTGCACCTGCTCGACCACGGGTTGAGCGGCGCGCGACAGCGCTACCGCTCGATCGTGGTCGACGCGCCTCCCGCGCTCGACCCGCTCGGCTGCAACGCCCTGGCCGCCGCCAACGTGCTCTTGATTCCGCTCTCGGGGGCCGCCTTCTCCGTCGCGGCCCTGGAGGAGACGATCGGCATGGCTCGCGAGCTGTGCCAGCGCTCGCTGAAGATCCTCGGCGTGCGGCTAGGCATTCGCGACGGGGTGGACGAGGTCGGGGTCGCGCTCCCCGGGAGCTCAGGGACCCTCGATTGCTCGATCGCCTACGACGCAGAGACGCTGCTCGAGGCCACCGAGCGCGGGCTGCCCGTGTTCGAGTACGCGCCCACCAGCCGGGTCGCGCGGAGCTTCGTCGAGCTCGGGCGAGAAGTCATAAGAAAAGTCCTCGAAGCGGCTTAGGGTCGCGGCCCCCTAGGGTGAGGCGCGCTTCGTCCCTCCCGAGAGCGCGAAGAAGCGCACCCCCGGCAGCCGCGTAACGGAGGAACCCGGTAGAATCCGCGCGCAAAGGAGACGCAATGCCATCAACGTGCCCGCGTCGTGGGCGACCCTGGCTCGCTCTGTTCGCGTGTTGCGCTGCCTGGGCGTACGCTCAGGACCCTGAGCCCGCTCCTCAGCCAGACTCGCTCGCCGAGCCCGAGGAGACGCTCACCGTCGAGCGCCCCGACGAAGTCCTCCGGATCGAGGCCGAGCTGGAGCGGATCGAGTCGGCGCGGTCGATCTCGCCCGAGCGGATCGCGGCGATTCGCAAGCGGCTGCGGGAGATCGACGAGGAGGGCGCCCAGACCAGCCTGGCACCGCGCCAGGAGACCATGGCGCTCACCGTCGACAACGCCGTGCGGATGGCCCTCGACAACAACCCCGATTTCCTCGTGGCCCTCGTCCGCGCGCGCGCCGCGACCGCGGGGATCGACGAAGCCCAGAGCGTCTTCGATCCAGTGATCTCCGTCGACGCGAACTTCACCAACTCGCGCTCCGCGTTCTTCAGTGGCAACCCGTTCTCGGGCTTCCCGGTGGGCCTCAACGTCGCCACCAGCGACAACTTCACGGCGAGCACCACGCTCAGCAAGCGCTTCTTGCTCGGGACGAGCGTCAACATTCTGTGGTCGGAGACGCGCACCAAGACCGAGAACGTGTTCGCGCTCAACCCGGCTTACAACCCGTCGCTGAGTGTGGAGCTCGTGCAGCCGCTCTTGCGTGGCGCGGGGCTCGGGGTCAACGGGCTGGCGATCGAGATCGCGGAGTCGAACGCCCGGCTCGAGGAGGCCAACCTCGCGATCACGCTCCTCGACGGGGTGGTCGCCGTCGAGCAGGCCTATTGGGACCTCGTGGGCGCGGAGGCGACGCTCCGCAGCGCCAAGCGGCAGCTCGACAGCTCGGTGCGCCTCCTGGAGGACACGCGCAAGCGGATCCGCCTGGGCGCCTCGGCTGAGCTGGACATCGTGATCGCGCAGTCGGGCGTCGCCCAGAGCCGCGAGTCCTTGATCGTGGCCGAGAACGGGCTCGAAGCCGCCCGCGACGGACTCCTGCGCCTGGTCCGTCCGAGCGGCGACCCCAGCAAGTGGGACGTCTTCCTCGTGCCCCTCGAGCGCCCCATGGAGGTCGAGGATCCGCCGCTCGACCTCGGGCGATCCCTGAATCAAGCCCGCAACCAGCGGCCGGAGTTCTACCAGGCCGACCTGCGCATCGAGAACGCCCGCCGGACCCTCGCGCTGCGCGAGAACGAGGCGCTGCCTTCGCTCGACGTCGTGGGCACCTTCCGCGAGGAGGGCCTCGGGGGCACGCACCACAGCGCCTGGAGCGCGCTGGGCAGCGGGCGCTTCTACTCCTGGGGCGCCGGGGTGCGCGTGAACCTGCCGCTCTTCTTGCGCGCGGAGCGCGCCCGCGAGCGGGCCGCGAAGCTTCAACTCGAGGAGGCCGAGGCGGCGCTCACGGTCTTGGAGTCGCAGGTCGTGCTCGAGCTGCGCAACGCCGTGCGCAACGTGCTCGCGGCGCGGGCGCGGCTGGCGACCAGCCGCGCCAACCGGATCCTCGCCGCGCGCCAGCTCGAGGGCACGCGCCTCAAGGTCAAGAACGGCGCCGACGCGGTCCCGCGCGACGAGCTCGACGACCTGGCGGCCCTCGCGCGAGCAGAGACCCAGGAGATTCAGGTTCGGGTCGCCTACCGTATGGCGTTGACCCGACTCAAGCGCGCGGAGGGCGTGTTGCTGGAGCCTTGGCTGGACGTCGTCGACGAGCGCGTTCAGCGGGTGCTGCAGCGCGAGCGTCGAACGCAGGAGTAGGCACTGCCGGCGGGCGAACACAGCGAGCGCGACTCTGACGCCCCGGGGCTCCGCCCCGACGGGCTGCTGCTCGCTTGGCTCGTGCTCCGTCGGAACCCCGGCGAGCGCGCGCGGATCAAAGAGGTCGTGCGTGGTCTGGGGAGCAACGCCCGGCGCATGGAGGCGGTGGCCCAGGCCTTGATTCGGGCCAAGTTCCTCGACCCGCGCAGCTTCGTGACCCTGCGCGGCCGGATCGAAGACGCGCGACGAATGTGCCGCGGGTGTCGGCGAGGTTTCATCGGCATGCCCGGTGAAGTGCCGAAGGTGCGTCGCTGCGTGTGCGGTCGGGTCAACCGGATCCCGGCGATCACCCTCCGCGACGAAGAGCTCCCCCTCCACGCCGACGAGGCTCCCCCGAAGGGCTCGACCGGAACCGCCCGCTTCGTGGGGACCTACCGCGTGCTCGGTCGCCTGGGCGACGGTGGGATGGGCTCGATCTTCCGGGTCGTCAACGGCGAGGGCGAGCGCTTCGCGCTCAAGCGCTTGCACTCCGAAGCCAGCGGGAGCGCGCGCGAGCGCTTCCGCCGGGAGGCCGAGATCCTCTCGCGCCTCAGCCACCCCAACGTGGTTCGAGTGTTCGAGCTCGCCGTCGACGAGAAGGGGCGCCCCTACTTCACGATGGAGCTGGTGGAGGGCTCGACCCTCCAGAAGCTCAAGGGCAAGCTCGAGCCCGAGGTCTTCGTCACGATCGTGGCGCGCGCCGCAGAGGGCCTGCACCACGCCCACGAGCACGGGCTCGTGCACCGCGACGTGAAACCTCACAACATCGTCGTCGGGCGCAAGGGGGAGCCCAAGGTCGTCGACTTCGGCCTCGCCCACGACGTCACCGCCAACGCGCTCACTCAGGAGGGCGATCTGCTGGGAACGCCGCTCTACATGGCGCCCGAGCAGCTCCGCGGCGAGCACGACAAGGTCGATCGCCGCGCGGACGTCTACTCCCTGGGGGCGCTGCTCTACGAGGGCCTCTGCGGCCGGCTGCCCGTGCTCGCGACGAGCCTGGTCGAGCTGCGCGAGGCGCTCGAGCGCGCTGAGGTCCCGCCCCCCTCGGACTTGAACCCAGCGGTCTCTCCCGCGCTGGAGGCCGTGATCCTGCGCGCGCTCTCCAAGCGCCCGGAGGATCGGCAAGACACCGCGCTGACCTTGTCGCTCGACCTGCGCCGGGCCCTGCGCCGACCCAACGACGCACCGACGCTCCCGCGCGCGGGGGCGCCTGGGCGGCTGCGCTGGGTGGCGCTCCTGGTCGGCCTGTTCGGGGTGCTCTCGCTCTCCCTCGCGGGCGCGCTCTTCCTCCGCCGTCGGGCGGCCGAGCAGGAGCGTCGACGCGCCGAGGGTGAGCTGACCCAGACCCTCGAATCGGCCCGCGCGACGCTCGAGGCGGCTGGGCTCAACGGGAATCACGACGAGGCGGTGGCCGCGGCGCGCGCCGCCCTGGCGAGCGCGAGTCAGGGGCTCTCCGACCGGCAGCGCGCTGCCCTCGACCCTGCCCGGGCCGAGGAGCTGGCGGCAGAGAGCGCTGCGCTCGCGCTGCGCTGCCACGACGCTCTGGCCTCACTGCTCGCCGACGGCCCGTTTCCCGAGCGCGAGGAGGCGCGGCGACTCCTCGCCGAGAGCCTCGAGCGCGACCCCGAGCGAACGGCCCTGTGGCAGGCCTTGGCTCGAATCGACGACCTGGACGGGCTGATCAAGCGCGCGCGGGCGGCGGCCCACGAGGTCGTCCAGCGCGAACCACGCAACGGCGACGCGCAATACCTGCTCGCGCGCTCGCTCTTTCGCCTCGGCGAACCCGGGGCGGCAGAGGTCGCGCTGCAGCGCGCCCTCGACGGTCGCCCGGCGGTCACGAGCAGCGCGGACGCGCTCGCCACCTACGGAATGCTGCAGCTCTCAGCCGACAGGCTCGAGGACGCGCAGCGACTGGCCCGTGAGGCGCGCCAGGCAGACCCTACGAGCGAAGAGCTCAAGCTGCTCGACGTGAACCTCGCCCTGCGGGGGGGAGACGAGCCGGCGGCGTGTGCGCTGTTCGAGGAGCTCCTCGCCTCGGGGCCGGGGCCGAGGGCGATCGAGTCGTGCGTGCAATACCTCGTGCAGGCCGAAGACTGGCGTGGCGCGGAGCGGCTGCTCGACGCGCGGATCGCCCGCGACCCCTCGCCGCTGATGCTCATGCAGCGGGGCACGGTGCACCTGCTCCAGGCGCAGCACTCCGAGGCCGACGCGCTGTTCGTGCGGGCGATGGAGGCGATCCCCGCGGACGAAGCGATCCTCGGGGAGGTCACCTACCTTCGAGCTCGCCTGCTGCACGCTCAGGCTCGCCTCGACGAGGCGATCGACCTGCTGCAGGGTTTCCTCGACGGCGGGCAGCGCTCGCGGGTGGCCCCGCTGGAATTCGAGCTCATTCAGCTGCTGCTCACCCGGGAGCGGCCACAGGACATCGACCGAGCTGAGGCGCTGTTGCCCAACTTGGCGGCGCTCGAGCTCAAGCAGGAGCAGGTGCTGGTCGAGTGGCAGATCGCTCTGGCTCGCTCCGACCTGCAGGGAGCCGAGCGAGCGAGGCGTCGCGCGCAGGAGAAGCTCACGGAGCACCCGCTGGTGCTCATGCTCGAGGCGCGACACCTCGCGGCCCTCGGGCGCACCGACCAGCTCGCGATCCTTCAGGACCGTGTGAGCGAGGTGGGGCCGCTGCTCTTGCGCAAGCGGATCTTGCCGAGCATGGGGCTCCGCCCCCCGTTCACCGCCGCGCTCGAGCGCCTGCAGCGCGGGTGCGCGCTCTTGCGCCACGCGCGGGCCACGGGGCTCGAGGACACGCTGCGGCAGGCCGGGAAGCTGTTCGCAGACGCGCACGCGCTGCTGCCCGAGTTGTCGTGCGCCGAGCTCCTGCGGATCTCGGTCGAGGCAGAGGCGGGGGCGGCGCCTGAGCCCTTGCTCGACCAGCTGACCTCCCTGGAGCGACCCGGGCTGTTGCTCGTCGCTGCCCCCGAGTTCCCTCCGGCGCGGCAGCACCTCGAGCAGCTGCGCGGGCGGCAGCTGGTGCGTTCGAACCGCGCGAGCGAGGCCGTGGCGGCGTATTCCCGGGCCCTCGCCGTTGCCGAGCCGAGCGGCTCCCGTGGGCGACGCGCGCGCCGGGTTCAGCTCTTGATCGAGCGCGCTGAAGCCTACGAGGCCGCCGGGGAGTCGAGCAGCGCGCTGCGAGACCTCGACGCCGCGCTCGAGCTCGCTCCACTCAACGAGTCCGCGCGGGTTCGGCGGAGCCAAATTCGTGCCGACTCGGGCGACGCTGCCGGTGCCGCCGAAGACTCGCGACAACTCGGGGTCTTGCGCGCCGGGCCCCAGACCGAGGTGGCGGCGGCCCTTGCCGCGCTCGAACGGGCCAAGGATCCGAGCGAGGGAGAGCAAGCGCTGGAGCAGCTGCGGGCGCTCCAGCGGGTCATGGACCCGCGTCTCCACGCGGAGTTGTTCGCCGCGGCGAGCCTGGGCCGCGCGCGCGCTCTGTTTCGGTGGCAGGGGATCGGACCGGCCTTCGACGACCTCGCGGCGCTTTGCCAGTGGAACGCGCGCGGGATCGAGACGCTCTACGACCTGCTGGCCGAGCGCCTCGCGAACCAACCTCAGCGCGAGCAGCTGCTGCGGGTGCTGCGAACGCCCCCCGAGCTGGCGCAGGTGGACCCCAAGTTCCGCGCCGGGCTGGGAGGCTTCTTGCTCGCCGAGTTCTGCGGCGTGGGAACCGCCACGGCGATGAACGCGCTCCAGGACTATCGCCTCGGAGGCGACGACAGCGCGAGCGCGCCGCTCTTGCTCGCCGCCCTCGAGTTCGCCCTCGGCTACCGCGCGCGCGCGCGCGGCGAGCTCGCCCGGGTGTTCGAACTGAGCGAGGTCCCCGCGTTCGCGCATTACCTCGTCGCCCGCGAGCAGGTCGCGAGCGGCGCCTCCGACGCCGCGATCGATTCCTTGGGGGCTGCCTGGGACGACGGCTTCCAACCCCAGAGCGGCTACAACGAAGACCCGCACCTCGAGTCGCTCTACGGCCACCCCGGCTTTCGCCGCTTCGCGCGCTAGTCGTCCTCTTCCGAGAACAGCTCGTCGAGCAGGACCTCGCCGAAGGCGAGCGGGATCTCGCGCTCTCCGGCGATCCCTTCGTCGAGCTCGAGGCGGAAGGACCCCGCGTGGAGGTGCAGCAGGCGGCGCAAGGCCTTCAGCCCGCGCTCGCCGGTCGAGATGCTCGCGGTCCAGGGCTGCCCGTTGCGAAAGGTGACGTGGCCGTCGATCGTGCTCCCGCGCAGGCGCAGGGTTCCGGTCTTGGTGTTCGACTCCACGTCCTGGAGCAGGTCCTCGAGGGAGACCTCCTCGAGGCGACCCGCGAGGGTGATGTCCGTGGCCTGCACGACGGCGGTCATGCCGTAGTCGGAGTGCGTGATCCCCGGCATTTCGACGTAGAGGCTGAACGGGCCCACGTTGAGCGGCTTGCCCGGGAGGAGCTCCTCCCAGCCCGACCCCACGCGCCGCCCGCAGTTGAAGCAGCCGTTGGCGCTGCCCAGGTCGCGCACGTAGATCGCGTCTGCGCGCCGCATCACCTCGCAGTGCTTGCGAGAGACCTCGTGGTGCGGCAAGACCATGGTCGCGGTCCGCGGCGAGCGGCCGACGGTGACCGGGGTGTTCATGTTCAGCGGGATCGGATCGTGCGGGTCGCAGCAGAGGAGTACGGCGGCCGCTTGCTCGGAGACGGCGTGGTCGTCAGTCGGGTCGTAGGTGCGCGTTCCGCCCGAGGGGGTCGAGGCGTTCGGGTCGAACTCCGACTCCGGCTCCTTGAGCTCGGCCTCGTGACGCTCCTTGACCGTCTGGAGCTTGCACACGAGCCGGTAGAACTCGCGAGCGTTCAAGAACGCGAGGCGCTTCTCGAGTCCAAAGCGCAGGACCATGCCGCTGCGCAGGGGGATTCGGTCGCCCGCTTCGATCCGGACGCCGTCGACGTAGGTCCCGTTGGTGGAGTTCATGTCCATCAGGTACCACGTGCTGTCCTCGACCGAGGGCGGCCAGAGCACGGCGTGCCGATTGGAGATCTGCTCGTGCTTGACGCGGACCGCGGCGCGCTTGCTGCGCCCGATGGTGATCGACTCGGCGGACGTGCGAATCGGGAAGACCTGCCGGTCTTCGTGCGCCCCCTCGAGCACGAGTTTGCCCTCTTCGATGAGGAAGGGGTGCTCGAAGCTCGCGAGGAAGGTCTCCTCGCTCAGTCGTCCGTAGCGCGAGATGAACTCGCCAAGTTCCACGTTCGCCTCTTACCTCAGGTGTATTCCCGGGGGGCGTGAGGATCAAGGGGCGCCGTGCGGTGCGTTGCCTCTCCCCGGCCAGAGTTCCGCTGGGACGCGCTTGGGCTCTGGTGTCGCGCGGGCCGGGCGGGGGAAAGGACTACTGGGCCGCGAAGGGCTAGAACTCGACGAGCAGCGCTCCCGCCGCAACGCTGTCGCCGGCCGAGACGGGGACCGCCTTGACGACCCCCTGGCCCTCGGCGCGGATCTCGTTTTGCATTTTCATGGCTTCGAGGATCAGCAGCACCTCACCGGGCTGGACCTCGTCGCCTGGCTCGATCCGGACCTCGACCACGACCCCGGGCATGGGGCTCTTGACTCGCTTGAGCTTCTTGCCGCCCGCGTGCTCTCGGTGCGCCAGCCCGGCGAAGCGCGCGTCGACGACCCGCGCCGCGAAGGCCGGCCGACCGGGGAGCGAGAGCTGGAGCTGGGCCGGGTCGTCGGGGTCTTCCTCGAGGGCGACCTCGCAGCGCCGGTCGCCCAGGCTGAGGGTGTGCAGGGGGGCAGGGCGCGGGGTCAGCGCGGCGAGGCGCTGGGGCCCGCCGGCGACGCGCACCTCGAGCCCGCGCACGCTCTGCTCGACCTCGACCTCGACCGTCTGACCTTGGATCTCTACCTGGTAGCGCATGCTCAACCTCTCCCCCGGCGACCCGCGAGGACCCACGGCGAGAGCCCGCCGGCCGTGGACGGGGCCGCGGCCGGCGCGGCCTGGCGGGTGTGCGCCGAGAGCGCCGCGGCGACGGCCGCGGCCTCGAGCTCCTCGGGCGAGAGCGCGGTCGCCGACTGGCGCTTGACCCACGGCTCGAGCCAGGCGGTGTGGAACGCGCCGGTGAGGAACTCCGGGTCGGCGACCAGCGCCGGGATCAGCGCGAGGGTCGTGGTGACCCCGCCGATGCGGAACGCCGCGGAGGCCGCCGCGAGGCGCTCGACCGCCTGGGCGCGCGTGTTTCCCCACACGGTCAGCTTGGCGAGCAGCGAGTCGTAGTAGGGGGTGACCTCGCTGCCTTCGATCAGGGCGGTGTCGACGCGCACGAAGGGACCGGCCGGGAGGCGCAGCCCGCGGATGGTGCCGATGGAGGGCGCGAAGCCGCGGGCGGGGTCTTCGGCGTTGACCCGCAGCTCGATGGCGTGTCCTCGGGGCTGCCAGGCCTCCTGCGTGAAGGGCAGCGCGTCGTGCTCGGCGACGTGGAGCTGAGCGCGGACGAGGTCCAGCCCGGTCACCCACTCGGTGACCGGGTGCTCGACCTGCAGGCGGGCGTTGACCTCGAGGAAGTAGAACTCCCCGGCCTCGTCGACGAGGAACTCCACGGTGCCCGCGCTGCGGTAGCGCACGGCCTGCGCCAGGGCCACGGCGGCCTTCCCGAGGCGCTCGCGCAGCTCGGGGCCGACGAAGGGCGAGGGGCTCTCTTCGAGCACCTTCTGCTGACGGCGCTGGAGCGAGCACTCGCGCTCGCCGAGGTGGATCGCGTTGCCCTGTCCGTCGCCGAGGATCTGGACCTCGATGTGGCGGGCGGGGCGGACGCAGCGCTCGAGGTAGACCCCGGCGTTGCCGAAGGCGCTCTCGGCCTCGCCGGAGGCGCGCTCGAGGTCCGTGAGCAGGCTCTGCGGGTCGTCGACCACCCGGATCCCCTTGCCGCCGCCGCCGCCCTGGGCCTTGAGCAGCAGGGGGTAGCCGATCTGCTCGGCGAGGGCGAGCGCCTGGGACGGGTCGATGGCGCCGTCGCTGCCTGGGATCACGGGGACCCCGGCTTCGCGCGCGATCGCCCGGGCCTGGATCTTGTCTCCGACCACCGCGATCGTCTCGGCCCGCGGGCCGAGCCAAATCAGCCCGGCCTCTTCGACCGCGTGGGCCGCTTCGTGACGCTCCGAGAGGAAGCCGTAGCCGGGGTGGATCGCCTGGGCGCCGCAGGCCTTGGCCGCGGCGACGACCTTCTCCACGCGGAGGTAGCTCTTGCTCCCGGCGGGGGGGCCGATGCAGATCGCCTCGTCGGCGAGCTGCACCGCGAGCCCGTCGGCGTCGGCCTCGCTGTAGACCACCACCGCGCGGCGGCCGGTCTCGCGGCAGGCGCGGATCACCCGCACGGCGATCTCGCCGCGGTTCGCGATCAGCACGGTGTCTATGCGTCGAGCCATGGGCGGCCTTTCAGAGGGGGATGTTGCCGTGCTTCTTCGGCGGGTTTTGCTCGCGCTTGGTGCCCAGGCAGTCGAGGGCGCGGATCAGCTGCGCCCGGGTCTCGTGGGGGAGCACCACCGCGTCGACGTAGCCCAGCTTGGCGGCCGCGTAAGGGTTGCAGAAGGTGCGCTCGTAGTCGGCGGTCAGGCGCGCGGCCTCGGCGGCGGGGTCGGCTGCGGCCTCGATCTCGCGGCGGAAGATGATCTCGACCGCGCCCTTCGCGCCCATGACCGCGATCTCGGCGGTGGGCCAGGCGATGTTGAAGTCGCCGCGGATGTGCTTGGAGCTCATGACGTCGTACGCCCCGCCGTAGGCCTTGCGCGTGATCACGGTGAGCTTGGGGACCGTGGCTTCGCAGTAGGCATACAGCAGCTTCGCGCCGTGCTTGATGATCCCGCCGTATTCCTGGTCGCGGCCGGGGAGGAACCCGGGGACGTCGACGAAGGTCAGCAGCGGGACGTTGAAGCAGTCGCAGAAGCGGACGAAGCGCGCGGCCTTGATCGAGGCCTTGATGTCGAGCACCCCTGAGAGATGGTTGGGCTGGTTGCCGATCACGCCCACGGGCCGTCCGCCGAGGCGCGCGAAGCCGATCACGATGTTCTTCGCGTGGTCGGCGTGGACCTCGAGCAGGCTGTCTTGATCGACGACCCGGCGCACGACGTCGAGCATGTCGTAGGGCTTGTCGTTGCTGTCCGGGAGCAGCGAGTCGAGCTCGGGGTCGGCGCGGTCGACGGGGTCGTCGCAGGGCCGGCGCGGGGGGTCCTCCTGGTTGTTGGAGGGGAGGTAGCCGAGGAGTTGGCGGACCAGCTCCAGGCAGGCGGCGTCGTCGGGGCGGACGAAGTGCGCCACGCCGCTGACCTCGGTGTGGACCTCGGCGCCGCCCAGCTCGGTGTGGGTGACCTCCTCGTTGGTCACGGTCTTCACCACGTTGGGGCCGGTGACGTAGAGGTAGGAGGTCTCGTCGACCATGGCGGTGAAGTCGGTGATCGCGGGCGAGTAGACCGCCCCGCCGGCGCAGGGCCCGAGGATCGCCGAGATCTGCGGGACCACGCCCGAGGCGAGCGTGTTGCGCAGGAAGATGTCCGCGTAGCCGCCGAGGCTCTCGACGCCCTCCTGGATCCGCGCGCCGCCGGAGTCGTTGAGGCCGATCACCGGGGCGCCGACCTTGAGCGCCATGTCCATGATCTTGCAGATCTTGGCCGCGTAGGCGCCGGAGAGCGACCCGCCGAACACGGTGAAGTCCTGGGAGAACACGAACACGCGCCGGCCCTCGACGGTGCCGTGGCCGGTGATCACGCCGTCGCCCAGCACCGCCTTGTCCTTCATGCCGAAGTCCGCGCAGCGGTGCTCGACGAAGGCATCGAGCTCCTGGAACGAGCCCGGGTCGAGGAGCAGGTCCACTCGTTCGCGGGCGGTCAGTTTGCCGCGTTTGTGCTGCGCGTCCTGGCGGGCCTTGCCGCCGCCGAGCTGGGCTTGCTGGCGCAGCTCGAGCAGGTGCGCTTGCCGTGCGTCGTGGGCCACTTGGCCTCCTTGCGCGTTGTTCTACCAAGCCGAGGGAACGCCTGCAGCACCGACGTCAGAGGTCTGTTAGCTTGAGGCCGGAGGCTGAGGCCTCGTCCCCCCACGAGGAGGAGCCCATGGGGCACAGCTTTACCTGTCACTACTGCGAGGGTCAGATCCCGCTCGCGGGGCAGACCCCTGGCGGGAGGGCGACCTGTCCCCACTGCGGCGTGCAGGCCGACGTGCCCCAGGCGCCTGGCGGAGCCAGGCCCCCGGCGCCTCGTCCGAGCCAGCAGCGTCCAGCGGTCGCGGCCGTCGCCGACGCGGGCAACACGGCCCTCCTGCTCGGGATCCTCGGGTTCGTGCTGTGTCAGGTCCTCGGGCCCTTCGCGATCATGAAGGGCAACCAGGCGCGGGCCTACGCCTACGAGGCGGGCGTGCCCGTGCCCGGGACCGCCACCGCGGGGCTCGTGCTCGGCTGGATCACCACGATCCTGTTGATCCTCACCCTGGGTCTGTTCTGCATGATCTTCGGGCTCGCGGCCTTGGGCGGCGCGTAGTCGCCCGAGGGGTCAGGGCCCGGGGTCGTCGAGGTCGGCGGGTCGCAGCTCGAGGTCGGGGAAGGTCGGGCTGATGACGCGCTCGGCTCCGCGGAACTCGGCGAGCTGCGCGTAGCGCCCCTCTGCGGGGTGGACCTCCCAGCGGCACTCGATCGCGGTCGCGCCGTCGGGCTCGCTGCGCAGGCGCCAGTGCTCGGCGACGCCGCGTCGGGCGAAGGCCTCGATGCGGGCGGCGTCGGCGGCGTCGTCGCCCGCGGCGTCGGCGACCCAGTCCGGGGGCTGGGGCCCGGACTTCGGCGGCCCGTGGACGTGCGCTGGGGTCACGTAGAGCAGGATCGGCTGGGCCGCGACCGCGCCCCCTTCGCGGCGGTCGAGCTCGGCGATGAAGAACCCGCGCTGCGCGCGCTCGTATTCGTCGTGGAACTCGATCCGCGCGTGCAGGCGCGCGAGGAGCGGCGGGAGTTGGAAGCGCGGACGCATGGGACCTCGGGCGCCGAGTATAGTGCGCGCAGAGGCTCACACCAGCGGGAGCGACACGTGGCCAGCGACCCCTACTCCGTCGAAGGCGGCGTCCACGACCCCGAGGCGCGGAGCGAGGGCGACGCGGAGGACCAGGCCCTGGAGGCGATGGACGGCGCGGCCCTGGTCGCCGTGGTCAGCGGGCTCGGCGGCTTCGTGTTTCCCCCGCTGGGGGTCCTGGCGATCGTGATGGGCCTCCGCGCCCGGGCGATCGGCGCGCCCCACGCGCTCTCGCCGCCCGGCTCCGCGACCGCCGGGATCGTGCTCGGGGTGATCGACCTGCTCTGGGGCGTGGTCGCCGTCGCGGTGCTGGGCTTGTTCCTGGTCTTCGGCGCCTGAGCCTCAGTCCCCGGCTCCGCCGTTGGAGGTCTGGAACCACTCGGCGCGCAGGAGCACCAGGCGCAAGCGCACCGGGTGCCCGAGGTAGCGCTCGGCCGCGCCCTTGAGCCGGTCGGGCAGCGTGGGCAGGACGGGCCCCGCGCAAGCGACCACGACCTTGAGGTCGGCGGTCGCGTCGACGCGCAGGTTGCGGGCCTCGACCAGGCTGAGGTTGGTGGGCACGAAGCTCTCGCGCTCCATCACGATCAGCTCGCGCTCGAGGGCCAGGGTCAGCCCAGGGGTCACGCGGATCGTGCGCTCGAGCTGCTTGCGCGAGAAGCCGGCGATCAGGACGCCGCTCAAGGGGATCGCGACGAGCGCGGTCCCGAACAAGAGCGCGATCCGTCCCCAGCGGGTCAAGGCGCTGGCCTGGTTGCGCTGCGCGCGGATCCCCAGCATGCCGAACGCGACCGCCGCGCCGAACACGATCGCGAGCAGGTTCACGCCGAACAGGAACGCGGCCCCGCGGCCGTTGGCGTACTCCCCCGCCGCGAAGGACAGGCCCGCGCTGCCGATCGGCGGGACGAGCGCCGCCGCGATCGCGACCCCGGCCATGGCCCCCATGAGGTTGGGCCGCGCGAGGGCGTAGGCGGCGGCGAGCCCCGAGAGGAACGCGACCACGAGGTCGAGCAGGTTCGGCCGACCGCGGGCGAGGATCTCGGAGGTCAGCCCGATGTCGGGGGCCACGTAGAAGTAGACCAGGCCGAACCCGGTGCCGATCGCGAGCGCGATCAGGAAGCCCATGACGATCGTCAGCGCCGCCCGGCGCATGAGCACCAGGTTCCCCTGCACGAGGGCGAAGCCCGAGCCGATCATGGGGGTCATGAGCGGAGCCACGAGCATTGCGCCGATCACGACCGCGGTGCTGTCTTGCAACAGCCCGAGGCAGGCGATGGCCGTGCTCAGCGAGATCAGGACCATGAAGTCCACGTTCCCGCTCGAGCCCTCGCCGAGGCGGTCGAAGAGCACGAGCCGCTCTTCGCGGCTGAGGGTCGGGAAGGGCTGGGTCAGCACCTCGACCACGGCCTCCCAGGTGCGCGAGCTGAGCGCGCGCGCGCTGCGGAACACGCCCACGGCGAGCTGCTTCTCCTCGCGCAGCACCCGCTCGGGCACGGTGCCGAACAGGGCGCGGTGGAGCTTGGTCGTGTCGCTGGCGCCGACGATCACCAGGTCGTGGCCTTCGCGGGCGGCTTGGGTGATCCCGTGCTGGGGCTTGTCGGCGACCACCACTCGCGGGGTCACGTGGTCGACGTCGACCGTGAGCTTGGCGGCCTTCAGCGCACGCTCGAGGGCGACGTGGCCCGCGGCCTCGGAGAGCTCGCCGAACTCGGGCTCGACGTAGAGCGGCACGAGCCGCCCCCCTGAGCGCTTCGCGACGTCGTGAGCCAGGCGCAGGGCTACGGCCGCGTGCGGGCCTCCCGAGGTGGGGAGCAGGATCGAGTTGCAACGCTGGCCGCTCTCGCCGCTGGCGCGCAGGATCAAGACCTCCCCCGGGAGCACCTCCAGCGCCTGGCCGGAGAGGGTGGTGCCCGTCTCCTCGCCCCGCACGCCCTCGTGGTAGCCGATCACCGTGAGGTCTGCGTGGCGCCGCTTCAGCTCGGCGAGGGTGCCCGCTTGAATGTCGGGGTGCGAGATCCCGACCAGCTCCACGTGCTTGTCGAAGCGCTGGGTGAGCTTGCCCTCGGTCGGCTTGACCGCGTCGTTGGGCTCGCTCGGCGGCTGCTCGGGCTCCGCGCCGCCCGCTGCGGTCGGCGCCTCGTCCCGGGCGGCATCGCCCGCGGGCTCGGCGGCGGCCTTCTCGAGGTCGAGCTCGAGCTCGGAGTCGCCGCCGTCCAGGATCAGGATCGACTGCACCCCGCGGATCGCCGCGCGCGCGGCGGAGCGCAGGGGGTGTTCGTCGGTGGCGTCGTGGAGGGGGAGCTTCTTGGCCTCTTGGGGCTGGGCCGAGCGGGTTGGACAGAGGACGGTCAGCTTCTTGTTCCGCGCGGCGGCGAAGCGCGCAGCCCAGAACACGAGGGGCGAGGCCTCCTCTGGCGTGCGGACGACCACGAGCACGCTCACGGGCGTCCTCCCTGAGGGGAGAGCCCGGCGTGGGCGGCGGGCTCGGTGAGGGGCGGCGCTTGCATAGGACAGCGATTAGACCCGAGAGCCTGGGCGCGCGCCACGCGGCCCAAGCTCAGCAGGACGCGGCCAGGGTCTGGAGGTTGGGCTGGCTGCCGAGGACCACCAGGGTGTCCCCTCCCTCGAGGGTCGTGTCGCCGCCCGGGTTGAAGACCATCGGCCCGTCGCGGCGCTTGACGGCGAGCACGATCAGGTTGAGGTTCGTGCGCAGCGGGCTGTCACGCAGCTTGACGCCGGCGAGGGGCGACGTGTCCTCGAGCTGCAGCTCCTCGAGCATGACGTCCAGGTCTTGGCCCTGAGCGAAGTCGAGGAAGTCCTGGACCGAGGGCCGAGTGATCGCCAGCGAGAGCCGGGAGCCACCCAGCTTGTAGGGGGAGATCACCTTGTTCGCGCCGGCGCGCAGGAGCTTGGCTTCGCTGTGCTCGTCGTGAGAGCCCGCCACGATCCGCAGGCCGGGGTTCGTCGAGCGCGCGCTGAGGCAGATGAACACGTTCTCTGCGTCGGTGTCGACGAGCACCAGGATCCCGCGCGCCCGCTCGATCCCGGCCGCGGCGAGCACCTCGTCCTGGGTGGCGTCGCCGAGGATGTAGAGCAGGCCCTCGGCCTCGAGCTGGCGTACTCGGTCTTCGCTCTGGTCGATCACCACGAAGCCCGGGCTGCGGGAGCTGAGCAGCAGCTCCCGCACCACGAACTGGCCGAGGCGGCCGTAGCCGCAGATGATCCAGTGGTCCTTGAGCAGCGCGATCTGGCGGTCCAAGCGACGCCTCCCAAAGTGTTTCGCCAGGTTACCCTCGACGATGGACTCGATGAAGCTCCCGGTCGCGGCGGCCACCAGGAACAGCCCCCCCATGATCAGGAAGCTGGTGACGATTCGACCCGCGACGCCGATGTCGCCGATCTCGTGAAAGCCAACGGTGCTGATCGTGATCAGGCACATGTAGAACGCGTCGAACCACGAGTAGTCGTCTTCGACGAGCTTGAGCGCGACCGTGCCCGAGGCGTGGAGCAGCAGCAGGCCTGCGATCGACAGGCGCAGGCGAAAGATCGACGCCGCTGTTCCCTGGTGTTGGAAGGGCCTGGCCACGACGGACGCTCCAGCGCGGCAGTTTAGCGTGTTTCCCGACCCGCCGCGGGTCGACCGGCCCGAGGAACTCTCGCTGGGGGTACGCGCACGGGCTGGGTATACTGGAGGTGACGCAGAGGAGGCCGATCATGGCGCAGACTCAGACGACCCCGACCCCCACCACGAACCCCGACGGAGCGACGCAAGAGTTCGTCAAGCTCACCCCCGCTGCGCAAAAGCAGGCCCTGGCGTTCCTCGCCGAAGAGCAGGACCCCAGCGACAAGGTGCTGCGGATCGGGGTCAACTCGGGCGGCTGCTCGGGCTTCAGCTACGCGGTGTCGATCGACGTGGCCAAGGAGAAGGACCACCGCTACACCTACCCGGGCGGGTTGACGGTGGTGACCGACCCCGTGTCGCTGACCTTCCTCAAGGGCACGGTCGTCGACTACCAGGACACGGTGGGGCACGCGGGCTTCGCCTTCGAGAACCCGCAGGCCTCGCAGAGCTGCGGCTGCGGCACCTCGTTCAGCGTCTAGTCGCCTCTCCCTCGTGCCGCCTCACCCGCTGACCGAGCGCCCCCTGTGCGGGTGAGCGACCCCCGCGCCGGGCGGGAGGTGTGCGCCTACTGCCCGAAGCTCTGTCGGCACGCCTGCCCGGCCGCTGAGGCGGAGCGCAGCGAAGAGGCGACGCCGACCCACAAGCAGCAGCTGGCGCTGAAGGTCGCCGAAGGCGCGCCCCTCGACGCAGAGCGCGCGCGGCTGTTCTTCAAGTGCAGCGACTGCGGCGCCGCCACCGCGGCCTGCCGCCACCGGGTTCCCGTGGCCGCCTCGCTGCGCCTGGCCAAGGCCGACGCGGTGGAGCGCGGGCTCGCGCCGGCGGAGGTCGCGTGGTTGGCCGAGCGCTTCGCGGAGACCGGGTCCCCCTACGCCCTCTCGCTGCGGGACCGCGCGGCCGAGGTGCTCGGCGCCCCGGCGAGCGACGGGGCCCGGGGCTACTTCGCCGGCTGCACGGCCCTCGTGCACGACCCCGACGAGGCGCGCGCGGGCCAGGAGCTCCTCGGCCTGTGCGGAGGCAGCCAGGTCGCCGCGCCGAGCCAGGGGTGCTGCGGCTACCCCCTCGACGCCCTCGGGCACTCGGGGGCCTTCCTCGCCCAGGCGCGGAGCATGGCCGTGGCGCTGAGCGGCTTCAGCGAGCTCGTGGTCGCAGGCCCTGCCTGCGCGTGGACCTTCGCGCGTCGCTACGCCGAGGTCGGGGTGCCCTTCCCCGCGAAGGTCCGCACCTTGCCGGTGGCCCTCAGCGACGCCCTGGACACGATCCGCGGGCGCTCGCGGCGCGACGCCCCGCCGCTCGCGTACCACGACCCGTGCTTCCTCGCGCGGCGCTTGGGGGTGGTCCGCGAGCCGCGCGCGCTCCTGCGCGCCTGCACGGGCCGCGCGCCCCTCGAGCTGGGCTACGCCCGCGAGCACACGCGCTGCTCGGGCGGCGGAGGCGGCTACCCGCTGACCCACCCCGAGCCCGCGCGGAGCTGCGCGGGGAAGCTCGCCGAGCTCGTCGACGAGACCGAGGCGCAGGTCCTGGTCACCGCGTGCTCGAGCACCCGCCGGCAGCTCGCGCGCGCGCGCCCGGAGCTCCGAACCGTGGGCCTCGCGAGCTTCGTGCGCGAGCAGCTCCGGCCTGGGGCTAGCCCGCAAAGCTCACCACGAAGTGGTGAGCTTGCGGGGTAGCCGCCTGCGAAGCAGGCGGGCTGCGCCGGAGCGAGTCGGCGGCTCTGCCGCCGCGAGCGAGGCGCAAGCGACAGTGTGTACC